>JBOGMR010000076.1:0-5144 GCA_050746825.1 Bryobacteraceae bacterium
GCCTCAGGGTGAGCCGATTGCGCGCTACGACAAGATTCACCTGGTGCCGTTCGGCGAATACGTGCCGTGGCCGTTCAAGTTTGCGGGCAAGGTTGTTGGCGAAGTGGGCGATTTTGTGCCGGGAACGCGCACCGTGGTTGCGCCGGTGGGCAGCCACAAAATCGCGAGTTTCATTTGTTATGAGTCGGCGTTCGCCGGCCTTGTGCGCCGGTTTGTGCGAGACGGCGCGGAGCTGTTGGTGAATCTTTCGAACGACGGCTACTTTGGGCGGAGTGCGTCGGCGCGCGGACAGCATCTGCTGGTAGTGCGTCTGAGGGCGGCTGAGAACCAGCGCTGGATCTTGCGTGCAACCAACGACGGGATCAGCGCGTCGGTCGATCCGGCCGGCCGCGTGGTCGACCGGCTGCCGGAGTTTCGCCTGCATGCGGCGCCTGTGCAGTTTTCCTACGTCAGCGAGCAGTCCTTCTATACGCGCTATGGCGACTGGTTCGGCTGGACGTGCGTTGGAATCGCGCTCGCGGCGTTGTTCGTTGCGTTACGGAGACGAGGATGAAGCGCTGTCCCTGGGCCGGCACGGATCCGCTGTACATCGAATATCACGACCGTGAATGGGGCGTGCCTCTGCATGACGATCGCGCCCTATTCGAACTGCTCGTGCTGGAAGGCGCGCAGGCCGGGTTGAGTTGGATCACGATCTTGAGGAAGCGGGAGCACTACCGGCAGGTGTTCGATGATTTCGATCCCGTGAAGGTGGCTGCGTACGGGAAACGCAAGATCGAAGCACTGCTACGCGATCCGGGCATCGTGCGGAATCGCGCGAAGGTGGAGGGCAGCATAAAGAGCGCGGCCTCGTTCTTGCAGGTGGTCGACGAACACGGCAGCTTCGATTCGTTTCTGTGGCAGTTTGTTGGTGGAAGGCCGATCCGGAACCGGTGGAAGACAATGGGTGACGTTCCTGCGTCAACGCCGGAGTCGGAGGCGATGAGTAAGGCGCTCCGCAAGCGCGGATTCACATTTATCGGACCCACAATCTGCTACGCGTTCATGCAGGCCGCCGGAATGGTGAACGATCACCTCACGAGCTGCTTTCGGTATCCATCGGCATCGATGCGAGAGTAATGGTGCTCACCCACCTCTGTTTCAGCGCGACGCCTTGTGAGCCACACCGCTCTGCGTACACTCGGTGCTCCAGCCCACGGCCTCGTGCATGAACTGTATCTGCGGCTCATCGGCGAGCGCACCATTTCTTCGGAGTCGCTTCGCCGGCCAGATCCAGGCCGATCTTCGGCTCATGGCTCCAGCCTCCGGCCCTCAGCAAGCTCGAAGCCATCGATTTCGCAAAGCGCAGGTTGTCGAGCGCAAGTACTTCGGCGGTATGACGACGGAAGAGACCGGCGATTCGCTCGCCATTTCAGTTGCGAGCATCGAGACTGAGATGTGGTCGAGTAACCTAACGCTTCCTATCGTGCAGCGGCAATTAGATAACCGGGTTCCGCTTGCAGACGGGCTCTGTTATTCGCTTTGTTTTTCGTTTGATGGCCCGTCCGCGTCCTCGATTGGGTAGACGCCTTGATTTCATCGCCTCCGTACGGCAGGCGTGTCGCCGACTCGGGATTCGCGAAAGCCGCCGCCACCAGGATTGCCGCCGCAGCAATGGCCGCTACCCGGTAGAGCTTTGACCTCATCGCCGCAAATCCCGTACTGCCGATCCGTAACATTTTCCGTCCTCACTTTCTAACGCGCAAAATCGGTCCAAAACAGCTCACCTAATTAATTTGGATGTGCGGCCCGCCGGGAGGATGCAGGCCTGCGAACAGGTCCGCATACAGGTTTTCGAACGGCAGGGTGATCTGTTGCGCGGGTCCGAAACTAGTTCACTTTCATCACGATGAACGTAAGGTCGTCGTACTGGGCGGCGTCGTGAATCCAGTTCTTGAGCTCTTGCGAGATGCGCGTGGAGATCTCGGGGACCGGCAAATGGGCCACTTGGCGGAGGAGGTCCTTCAGTCGCTCCTCGCCGAATTCTTCGTCGCTCGGATTCAGGGCTTCGGGGAGGCCGTCGGTGAAGGCGACCAGCAGGTCGCCGGGATTCAGGTCGATCGCGGCTTCCTCGTAGCGCATCTGGGGAAACAGGCCGATCACGGTGCCGCCGGTGGACAACTCCTGGATCTCCGCGTTGACCGCCCGTAGAAGATACGGCGGATTGTGACCGGCGTTCACATAGCGGAGCTGCCGGGCCGCCTCATCGATCTGCGCATAAAAGAACGTCGCGTAGCTGCTCGAACCCGTCGAGCGATGCAGAAACCGATTTAGCTTCGCGGCGAGCTGCGGCAGCGAAATATTACCGTCAGCCGAAAGGATCCGCAGCGAAGCCTGGACCACGGACATGATCAACGCGGCGGCGACACCTTTGCCGGCGACATCGGCGAGAGCGATTCCAATCGAGTGGTTGCCGGCGTCGAAGAAGTCATAATAGTCGCCGCCGACGCTGCGGGCCGGAAGGCTGATGGCGGCGAGTGCGGCATTGGCGAGTTCAGGAGCGTGCTCGGGGAGCAGGCGTTTCTGGACTTCGGCGGCCAGCGCCAGATCGCGGCGGAGCTTTTCCTGCTCGACCACGCGATCGGTCAGGCGCGCGTGCTCCAGCATGAGCGCGAGTTGTTCCCCGCAGCGCCGCAGGACCCGTTTCTCGGCAGAACCGTACTCTTCGCGCCCCTCAGGCGGCCCGAGCAGGAGCACTCCCAGAATCTCGCTCCGGGTCCGGAGCGGGACTGCGATCCGAGCGCCCGTGTTCCTCAGTGCTATCAACTCTGCGGCGTGCTCGGGTCTCTGTTCGTTGGCCCAACGGAGCCAGGTATCGAAGTCGCCGGGCGTGAGAGGCAGAGGAAACGTAGAAAACCTGAGCCGTTTGAGTAGAAAGCCATCCGCCGGTAGAGGGCAGTCCGAAGCCTTCCCTTCGGGAATAACGCCCGCGCAGCGATACTCCTGAACGGAAGTTCTCTCGAGCAGGATGGCGGACTCCGCTTGAAACCGGCTGCACAACGTCGCCAGCACGATCCGCAGCGCTTCGCCGTAGGAGGCCGCGCGCCGAGCCGCCTCGACGAACTCGGTCAACAGATTCGCATCGGATACCGCCGGCGCGTCGCGGTCACCTGAGACGGCCTCAGAGACCCGTTTCATCGCCTGCTGGACACTGGCGCGCGCGGTGCGCCACACCGATCCGGGCTCGTCGCGAATCGCCACCATCGGAGACAGGAGAGTCGCCCGCCAGGCTGGAAAAAACGAAGCCAGCATCGACACACCTGCGACGACTGCCGTCGACAACGCGAACGGAAGCCAGCCCAGATCGCGAATCTCGAATACCTTGACCAGCGCCGTCGCCGCCCCCATCACCGCAAGGCTGCCGAGCGCGACGCCATAGAGCGCCGTCTTCAGCCCGCCGCCGACTATCAGGGTCAGCAGGTCGCGCTTCTGAGCTCCCAGCGCCATACGCGTGCCGATCTCCACCGTTCGCTGGCGGACGGAATACGAGACCACCCCGTAGACTCCCAGCATCGCCATCAGCAGCGCGGCCAAGGCGAAGAACGACGTCATGAACGAGGCTGCACGCTCGAGCGTCAGCGACGATCGAGCGATCTCGCGCATGGTGCGGACATTTTGTATCGGCTGCGCGGCATCGATGGCCCGAATCGCCTTGCGGATATCGGCGAGCAACGACTGCGCGGGCCGCTGGGAGCGTACGACGAAGCGCATCGGGTTCATGTGCCACACCGTGTGTAAGATGTAGAAATCCGACACTGGAGGCTTACTCAATCCGTCGTTTCGCACGTCGCCTACGACGCCCACCACTTGAAACCGCGAGCCGTCGCGCGCGCCCATCCGCCCGTACACGCCGACCGGATTCTGATCCGGCCAGTAGTGCCGCGCCGCGGTTTGATTGATCACGACCGGCAGAATTTTGCTTTGCGCATCCTGGTAGGTGAGCAGGCGGCCGCTGACCAGAGGGATCCGCATCGTCTGGAAATAACTCGGTGGGACCGGCTGGAGCGTGCTCCGATCCGGCGTGGTTGCATCGGGCGGGCGCCCTTCCGGGTAGACGACTGATCCAAAACAACAATTGAAGGGAAACTGGTTCGAGAACCCGACACCGCTGACACCCGGGACAGCTTCAAGCGCGCGCGCCAGCCGGATCTGATGAGGGACGCGCGTTTCCCCTTTTGCGGCGACGGTATCCGAGAGTGCGAGCTCGAACGTCAGGAGCTGATTGACATCAAAGCCGGGCCAGACGCGGTTGAGACGATCCAGGTGTTGAATCAGCACGGCGCCGGCAGCCAGGAGTGCAAACGCAAGCGCGATCTCGGCGACGACGAGCGATCGCGAGAGTTTGCGGCTGCGCGCCCCGGCCGATGTACGTCCACCATCGCTGAGCACCTCGACCGGTAGAGTCCTCACGGCCTGCCAGAGTGGAGCCAGGCTGAACAGGAGGCTGGCCACAACGGCCGCGGCGTGCGCGAATCCCAGCACCGTCCAGTCGACGGCGATCTCATCGGAGCGCGGGATGTAGTCCCCTGCGAGCGAGATCACAATGCGTACCAGTGCGACGCTGAGCAAGACGCCGACCGCGGCGCCTACAACGGAAACGAACAGCCCCTCGACGAAATACTGCACAGCGAGCTGGCGCTGCGCCGCGCCCAGTGCGACGCGTATGGCGGTTTCACGTGCGCGCGCCACGGAGCGCGAAAGCAGGAGCCCGGCGACGTTGGCGCAGGTGATCAGGAGCAGCAGCCCGGCAGCCGCAAAGAGCAGCAGCAGCGTGGGCCGGATCTCCTTGATCAGTAAGCCGCGGAGCGAGTGAAGACGCGCGGTATACAAGTAGTGTCCGGCGGGATCCCGCTTCGCAATTCCGGCCGCAACCCGCTTGACGTCCGCCTCAGCCTGCGCGAACGTGACCCCCGGCTTCATCCGCGCGTAGCAAAAGTACCAACCTTCGGCGCGATTGTGCCCTTTTCCGGCCGGATCGAGCCAAATCCAGACGTCGTGCTGCTCGGCAGCCGAGCCGGTTGTCACGACCGGAAAACGGAACCACGGGGGCATGACGCCCGTAACCGTGTAGCTGCGATCGTTGAGCGTGATCGCGGCGCCAACGA
>JBOGMR010000077.1:0-3226 GCA_050746825.1 Bryobacteraceae bacterium
GGCCTGCGCCAGCGCTTTCATGCCCGCGATAAACTCCGGTTTCCCCAGTTCCGCGCCAAGATTCCGGCCCCAGATGTTCCCATATCGGATGCCTAGATACAGCGGATTCTTGTGAAACCGGTCCAGATGCTTGCGGAACTCGGGCGAGCCAGGCTCCAGGTTGCCGATCATCCCGACGATGATTTTGTCCTTAGCTGCCACGTCAAGCACCCACTGGTTGTCGTCAAACCACGGACTGCACTCCAACTCGATCGCGCCGACGATCCCATGGGGCGCCGCCAGCTTCCGGTAGCGGTCTGGCAGCGCGGTCTTATACAGCACCGCGTTGTCCTTTGCAGGCCACGGCACACCCTGCGGCCGGCTGATGTCGAAAAGATGAATGTGCGTGTCAATGATCGGGATCGGCGCGGGCTGCGCGAGCGCGGCGCCGCCGGATGCGGCGAGTAGAGTTCTCCTGGTCACCTTGGCATTATAGTCGAGCCGCTTAAACGTGCTGTCTGCGTGTACAATCTAAAGGCAATGAAACGCCGCGAATTCCTTCACACGGTCGGACTGGCCGGCGCTACTTTACCGCAGGCATGGTCGCAGCGGCCGCGCCTCTTCGACATCCTGATTAAGGGCGGTGAGGTCATCGATCCAAGCCGCGACTTCCGGCGGATCGCCGATGTCGCCGTGCTCGACGGGAAGATCGCTGCAATCGAAACCGATATCGCGGCCGATCGCGCGATCGACGTCGTCAACGCAAAGGGCCTCTACGTCACGCCCGGGTTGGTGGACTTGCACACGCACATCCACCATGGCCTCGGAATCGGAATCGAAGCCGATCCGGTCGCGGCACGCTCAGGCACGACTACCTGGGTGGACGCGGGGACGTTCGCGCATACCGAACTCCGAGGCTTCCGGCGATTCATCGTCGAGCCGGCGAAGGCGCGCGTCTTCGGTTACGTCTATCTCTATCCCAATAATCGCAACCCGGACGAGGACCCCGTCAAATACGTCAGCCGCGTGATGGACCCGACGGGCAAGGCTGCCGTCGCGAACCGCGACATTATTCTCGGGGTGAAGTTCCAGGTTGGCGCGAACATGAACGGCCGCTACAGCCTGGAATTTCTGAAGATCGCGCGCCGGCTGTGCGACAAGTACGAATTACCGCTCATGGCCCACATCAGTTTCGCGCCGCCATCCACCGATGAAGTCATGGCACTCATGCGCAAGGGTGACGTGGTCACGCACTGCTACAACACGCACACGCTGGGTATTCTCGACGGCAACGGCAAGATCAAGGCGAGCGTGCTCGATGCCCGCTCGCGCGGCGTGCATTTTGACGTGGGTCACGGTTCAGGCAGCTTCAACTTCGATATCGCCCGCAAGGCGCTCGATCTGGGCTTCCTTCCGGACTCGATCTCGACCGATGTCTACACCCTCAACGTCGACGGACCGGTCTACGATATGCCGACCACGATGTCGAAGCTGCTCCTGCTCGGCATGAACTTCAACGATGCGCTCAAACGCTCGACGATCAATCCCGCGCGCGTGGTGAATCGGGTTGAAGGGCTCGGAACTCTGGCGGTCGGAGGCCCTGCCGATATCGCTCTGCTCGAGATCATAAGCGGGCAGTTTCAACTCGTTGACGCCCAGCGGAACCGGCGTGCCACCGGCAAAAAGCTGATCAGCCGCTTGACTATCTGCCGTGGGAAGCGAATGCTCGCCTAAATCTCGCTAATTCCCCCCGTGGCGAAGGCACTCGTGCCCGCCGGCTCCCCTATTCCTGCCGCAGCGCCGACAATGGGTCCAGCCGCGACGCCCGACGCGCGGGCACAAACGTTGCCGCCAAGCCCACTACCAGCAGCAACGCCGCCACCGCTCCGTATGCGATCGGATCGAACGCGCTCATGCCGAACAGGAACGGCGTCCTCCGCAGCAATTGTGCCGCGGGTGCAGCGAGAACGAAGCCGGCCACGACGCCCAGCACGATTGGCCGCGCGCCCGCCTTCATGATCAGACGGATCACGTCTCCGCGTTGCGCCCCCAGAGCCATCCGCACGCCGATTTCCTGCGTGCGCCGGTTCACGGTAAACCCGACCACGCCGTAGATGCCCATCACCGCCAGCATCAGCGCCACTGCGCCAGTCACCGCGATCGGGGCCCAGACGGACGCGTATCGCGAAATCTGCCGCTCGACGAAAGCCGTCAGGATCACAGGTCTCACGATCAGCGCGCTGTCGACCTCGCGCACCACCGTGCGCAGCGCTTGCATCAGCGGTCTGGCGTCACCGGAATGCCGCAGCACAAGCTGCGAACCGCCTGTGTTCATCAGATTAATCGGTGCGTAGCTGACCAGATCGCTTTGATCGGAGGGGATGAGGCTTCTCACATTGCCTGCCACGCCGATCACCTCGTAGGGCCTGCCCTGAATCTCGAGCCGTTTGCCGATTGGGTCCCCGCCCGGCCAGAAAGCTGTCGCCAGCGACTGCGAGACAATGGCGGGCGTCGCGATCCCGGGCCGGGCCGTGAGTTCGTTGTCCATGAAATCTCTTCCTCGCAGGGAAGCGCAACGGTCGATTCCCACCCAAGTAGTCGCGCAGTGTTGAGCGATCGGGCCTGGACCACGCGCAATTCGGAAGTAATACAGCCACTCGATTCCGCCTCAAGAGTCGGGCTTCCGGAAAGTGTGCCACCGCCGCGTCGTCCGGCTGTAGGGGCGGATGTTGACCTTCAAGAGCTCGCTGTCTGCCGCGAACACGCGGACGCCATCAGCCTGCGCGAGTGGACAACGCATGCCGGAACACGTTCCGCGGGTCCCACTGCGACTTCATCCGCTGCAGGCGCGGGTAGTTGTCCTGGTAATACAACGTGGACCACGGCACGCCGGACGTGTTCCCCGCCGGGTCCGCGAGGTTGATGTCCGAGTGGTTGATCAGCGCGCCGTCGTACGCGTCGCCGGTCTCCGCGAACAGGTCGCGATAGAACGCGCGAACCCAGGCCGGGTTCTTCGCTTCGTCGCGTGGATACTCACCGGCCGCGCCAGGCGATCGGAACCAGTACTGCGTGACAAAGCCGTCATTCCGCCGGCGCCGGTGTGCGTCCACCGAGATCGCGATTGGGATCGCTTGTCTCGCGCGTGGCCACTACGCTGCGCGCGCGGCCACTCTCGTTCACCGTGACGACTTCGACGGCGTACAGGAAGTCCGCCGCGAGGCCGAGTTGGCGGCACAGAAACCCGAAC
>JBOGMR010000078.1:0-4126 GCA_050746825.1 Bryobacteraceae bacterium
GCAACGCGATCTGGATCGGCTTCCAGCACTCGGGCTCCAAACCGATTGTGGCGACGATCTACGGAGCCCGATTCGTCACCGTGAAGATGTGCGCCGTAGCAGGCAAAAGTCAGGAAATACCTCATTCCATCCTTTGCAAGTCAAAGCAGAGCCTAGGGGAGTACCACAAAATAACATTTACTTTTGTGAGGAGGCACGTGGTGAGATAGTGTAGTTCCAGGCCGGATTCGTGGGGTGGGTGCGGAGATTGATCTGCTCCATTTCTTCGTCACTGATCTTGACACCGGGCTCGTAGGATCTCGTATCCAACTTGACCCTGACCCGAAGGCCGGTCGCCGTGCGTGTGGCGCCGATGAGGTTGATCACGGTCTCATAGCTGACCAGGGGCTTCCCCTGCCAGTTTAGACTGATGAACGAGAACATTCGATGTTCGATCTTGTTCCACTTGCTGGTACCTGGCGGATAGTGACACACGGTGACGGCCAAGCCGGATTGATCCGCGAATCGCTGCAGGTGATATTTCCAAGCACGATTCCGGCTGCCATTACTTCCCCCGCCATCGGCGCACAGCAATAGCCGCTGCGCCTGGGGATAGCCCCGCCGGCCAACCCACCGCCACCAACGACGTACGCTCTCGACCGCAAACTCCGCGGTGTCATGACTGATGCCCACGTTCACGAAGCCTTCGTTACGCTGCTGGTCATAGGCTCCGTAGGGAATCGCGGGACCGGCTCCCAGATGTGGGTAGCCGTAAACATTGACTTCCGCCGGTTGACCCTTCGGACGCCAAGTTTTCCCGGCGTTTTTGAAGTTCCCGACTCGCTCCTTCTTCTTGGTATCGACCGACAGAACCGGTTCCTGGCGAGTCAGAAACTGCTTGACCTGCCTATTGATGCAGCGAAACTGCTGATCGCGTCCCGCCACCGACTCGGCCAGGTTCTTGGCGTTGGCTTGCAGGGAATAACCCATCTCAGCCAGTCTTCGGCGCACGGTTTCGTCGCTGACCGAGTGACCCCGTCGCGTCAGCTCTTCCGCAATCCGCATCGTCGATTTATTGGTCCATCGCAACAGGTTCATTGGATCCCCGGCGGTGTTCTCCTCCATAATCCGCTCCAGCGCTGTCTGCAGCTTCGGATCGGACTCTTCCAACCGCTTCCGGCCTCCGCCTGCCTGGCGAACGCGCTCGCGAGGCAGTTCCGCATGCTCCTGCAATTCCCGGATACCCTTGAGGATGGTAGGACGAGACATGCCCGTCAGCTCATACATCGCCTTCAGACCGCCGCGTCCGCGGGCGAGTACTTCCCGCGCCACATACCACCGTGCCTGGGACTCGCTCAACGCACCCAAAACTTTCAACATCAGGTCGTTGGGATTCTGCTCCACCACAGATTCATGATAAACCAACACCAGGGTAAAAGTAAATGTTATTGTATGGTGACGCCTAACTATTTTAGAATGCACGATTCGCGGCCTTCGGTCAACTCCTTGGAGATTGCTTGGCAATTACTTGTCTACATCTCCAGAGCTGCGGATAGCGCGAATGCGGAGATGCACTGCCAGCTCCCTGCGGAGGAAGAGCGCGTCGCCTTTTCCCCTCACCAGCCCCTCACCAGCCTTGACACCCGCGCTGGGACCACCGATAATCGATGCATCGATAGATGATGGATCAGTAGACGATGGCAACTCGACCCGGCAACAACTCGGATCTCATGCCCGGCACACTCGACATGCTCATTCTGAAAACGCTGACGCTCGGCCCGCGGCACGGCTACGGCATCGCGCGTCATCTCGAGCAAGTGTCGGACGACATTCTGCAAGTCGGCGAAAGCTCGCTCTACCCGGCACTGCAACGATTACTGGTGAACGGTTGGGCGAAGGCGGGGTGGACGGACACGGCCAACAACCGCCGCGCGCGCTACTACAACCTGACGCCGGCGGGACGCAAGCGCCTCGCGCAGGAATCCGCGGGCTTTCGGCGAATGATCGGCGCGATTGATCGCGTCATGGAGACGGGCTGACGTGGCCTGGACCAGCTTCCGGAACAAACTCGCGTTTTTGTTCAAGCGCTCGGCGTACGAGCGCGAACTGGCCGAAGAACTCGAATCTCACAGGCAGATGTGGCAGGAAGAAGCCGAGCAAGCCGGTCTCGGAAAGGAGTCAGCCTCCATGAGCGCACGTAAAGCAATGGGAAATTCCACACTGATGTCCGAGGAGTCCAGAAGCGAATGGCTCACCGGATGGCTCGATGCTTTGGCGCACGACGTCCGCTACTGCCTGCGGGGCTTCGCTCGACATCCGGGTTTCACGGGGGTCGCGCTGCTCACGCTCGCGCTTGGCATCGGCGCCAACACGGCAATCTTCCGTTTGGTCGACGCGATCCTGCTGCGCGCGCTGCCGGTTCAGAACCCGCGCGAGCTTGTGGCAATCGGCGGCGGATTCTCCTATCCGCGGTTTGAGCAGATTCGCGATCGCCAGCAGGTCCTCACGGGGGTGTTTGCAACGCATGCATTGCGCGACGCCCAGGTGAGCGTCGATGGGCGCGTTCTCGGGCTGGCAACCTGCGAGCTCGTGTCGGGCAACTATTTCCAGGTGCTGGGCGTGAACCCGATCTCGGGCCGCCCGATCGTCCCCGATGACGACAAGGTTCCCGAGTCAAGCCCCGTCGCGGTGATCAGTCATGGATTTTGGAAACGCGCATTCGGCATGTCGCCCGACGTGCTGGGCCGCAAGCTCCAGGTGCAACCGGGCGGATTTGCCGGCGGCGCCGGCACCAGCGGTTTCGAGCAGGATGACAAGGTTAAGCGAAGCCGAGGTGAAGTGGTGCTAACCATCGTCGGCGTAGCTCCTCCGGAATTCTTCGGCGAGACAGTCGGCACTGCCGTCGATGTCTGGACCCCTATGATGATGCAGCCGGCGATGATGCCGGGGCGTGCCTGGCTCACACGGCGCAGCGCTTCCTGGGTCAGGCTGATGGGACGGCTGCGGCCCGGGGCCGGCGAAGAGCCGGCGCGCGCCGCCCTCAACGTCCTTTTCCGGCAAGTCCTGACCGATGAAATCGGATCCAAGCTCACCGAACAACAGCAGCGGAACATCGCCAACGCCAGACTCAACGTGGAAGGGGCCGGGAAGGGGTTCGGCAATTTGCGCCGCGAGTTCTCCCAGCCGCTGCTCGTCCTGATGGCCGTCGTCGGCCTCGTGCTGCTGATCGCCTGCCTCAATATCGCCAACCTGCTGCTGGCGCGCGCGACGGCCCGCCGTCGGGAAATGGCCATGCGGCTTTCGCTCGGCGCGAGCCGCGGGCGCCTGCTGCGGCAACTGTTCACCGAGAGTCTCGTGCTGGCCGGAGCGGGGGGCGTTCTGGGTATCCTTCTGGCATTCGCCGGAACTCGCATCCTGGTGAACATGGTCTCCAGCCAGTCGCGGCCGATCCTGCTGCCCTTCGAGGCCGATTGGCGAATCCTCGGATTCACCGCCGGTCTCTCCTTACTGAGCGGCATTCTGTTCGGTATCGCGCCCGCGGTGCGTGGGACGTCGGGCCTGCACGGCTCGCTCAAGGACACAGCGCGCAGCGCTGCCGGCGGCCGCAACCGGACCGCGAAAGCGCTGGTCGCCGTGCAGGTGGCCGTCTCGGTTATTCTGCTGGTGGGCGCGGGCCTGTTCCTGCGCACGCTCTACAACCTCAAGACACAGAACGTCGGCTACGAACGCGAGAACCTGCTGGTGATGCGGCTCGATCCCATTGGCGCAGGCTACCGCGGAGACGACATCGGCAGGGCGTGCGTGCAACTGATGCAGCGGATCGCGGCGATTCCGGGCGTGCGCGCGGTCACGTTTTCGGAGAACGGCTTATTCAGCGGCACCGAATCCGGCACGCCGATCGAGGCAGAAGGCTTCGTCCCGGCGAGCCGTGAAGACCGCATGGCGCGCTTCGACCAGGTCGGACCCGGCTATTTCACTCACGTAGGCATTCCGCTGATGCTGGGCCGCGACATCTCCGAGCGCGATGCGCCGGGCGCGCCGCGGGTCGCCGTCATCAACGACACGATGGCGCGTTTCTATTTCAAGAACGCCAGCCCGATCGGAAAGCGGATCAGCGTGAGAGGGCCGAGCAACGTCGACCTGGAAG
>JBOGMR010000079.1:0-2593 GCA_050746825.1 Bryobacteraceae bacterium
TCGGAGGACTGATGTTTCGTCCGGGGGTTCCCTCAGGCGACATACCGGCTCCCAAGAAACTTCTCAGGGCCACGGCTAGGAAGAGACGGGTGAAAGGACCTCGCCGGTCTCGCGGTTGACGAGTTCAAAGCCGAGTGTGGCGGCCCGCTGCCGGAGTCGGCGCAGCGTGCGCGTGCGCTGTTGGAGGTCGTAGGTGTCGGCGCCGGGGTCGCGGTAGACGAGCTCACCCTTGAGGGCGCGGTAGACGAGGATGGCGAGCTTACGCGCAGTCGCCGTGATCGCTTGGGGCTTTCCGATACGCGCCGCTAATCGACGGTAAAACGCGCCCAGCGCTGTGGGTGCGGTTCAGGCCCATGACGGCCATGCGCAAGATCGCGGCGGCACGATTGGCGGAGGGTTGCGTGCGAGAGCTGAGGAGTCGTCCGCCGGAGATCTTGTTCTTGGGCGCGAGGGTGAGCCACGAGGTGACGTGCTTCGCCGACGGCCATCGCGTCATGTCGGTCCCGATCTCGGACACCAGCTTGAGTGCGGTGTAGGGCGCGATGCCATCGATCTGGGTGAGATCGATGCCGCCGGTCAGCTGATGAAGCGGGGTACGAATCTCAAAGCGCGGTTCGTTGTCGCGCGGCTTCTTGGTCACGCGCGGATCCGGCAACGAGACTGACGGCGCGGCGACGTGGGCGGTCAACGTCTGGACGTGCATTTCAATCACGCGGTCGCAGGCCGTGCGTTGCGTCTGGCACCGATCGAAGGACTCCAGGTTCTGCTGGAGGGCGAAGAGATGCTCGGGCCGATAATGGCCAGTCAGCGCTGCCACGATCTCGGCCTTGGAGGCGCGGCACCGATAGTCGCGATGGGCGGCAAGGAGTTCGGGATCGCGCTGCCCGGCGACAATGTCGCGAAGGATGCGCAGCCCCGTCACGCCCGTAATGTCGCTCACGACGAGTGGCACTTGCAGATTCATCTGGACGAGCGCCTTCTGCATACGCTGGATGTGGGTGCCCGCACTTTCCACGACTGACTGTCGGTGCCGGAGATAGGCGCGGAGGGCGACGATCGCATCGCTCGGACGGAAGCTCGCGCGGAGGAGCCCGACGCTGTGGAGTTCGCGGATCCATTCGCAGTCCGACACATCGCTCTTGCGCCCTGGGACGTTCTTGAGGTGTCGCGCTTCACGAGCAGGACCTCGAAGCCGCGTTCCTCGAGGATCTCGTAGATCGGAATCCAGTACACGCCGGTCGCCTCCATCGCCACGCTGGTCACCCCGCACGCCGTGAGCCAGTCCGCGAGCCGGAAGAGGTCACTCGTGAAGGTCGTGAACGACTGCACGGGTGTCGGATCGCGATCGGGCGGCACCGCGACGTAGTGCTCGGCCGCGCCGCAGTCGATGCCCGCGACGTTTGGGTTGATGCGATCCAACACGGTTGGGGACACGCGAGGCTTGCCAGGCGATCGGCGGCGATTGTGTTTCATCGGAGGCTCCTCCATACTGCGCAGAGCATCCGGGAACAGGGAGGCGGTTCGGAAAGCAATCTCCCAAACCGGATCACGGGCGTGTCACCGTCCGTGTCACCACTGATGTGACCGCAACTCCCCGGGCCACGCTAACAGACGGGCTCACACAGCACCATTGGCGGGTCGCCCTCGGTTCCCGGATGCGCGCGTCATCGTATGCGAGCGTCGCGCGTCGCCGAAGTTTCTGATGTGATGTCTCACGATCGCATCGGATAGGCCGCTAACAGGCCGCTGCACCTAGCGGCAACGGGCCGCGCTGGCGCGCACCCCTCGCGCACGGTGCTATCGTTGACGCGCGCATGCCGCAGGTGAGCGGCAAACCGTTAGACGCCATGGCAACCTTCATACGCATCTCACCAGACTGGTCGGACGAGGACGTGTTGCAGCTGCGGATCGAGGTGAGTGATGGCGCTTCGACCTTTGTCAGTTCTGCCTACGTCTCACCCGATTGGTTTGGCGAAACAGCGGATGCGCTGGAACGGTTTGGAAAGCAAGTGTACGGTGGGCTGTACGACATGGAGGCGGGCACCCCAGGCCCAGAATTCGCTGGCGGTTCGTTCCTTGCCCGCTTTCACTGGTACAAGCCCACGGGGTTGTTCATCAGTGCGCGGCACGAGTCGGATTTCTTCGACTTCAAGGGGCACCAAGTTGCAAATGAGGCCAAGCTGTTCCTGCGCACGGAGCCCGCGTTACTCGATCGGTTTATCGCCGAGCTACGGGCGGTCGGCCCAAGCCGAGGCTCTGTGGTGACTCTGACGTGTATTCCACTGGATGGCGTCTAACGAATCGGTGCAGCTGACGAAGGCGCAGCGCTCCTCTCGGCGGCACAGATCGCGTGCGCGCCTTCGCAGCTGAACTCTGGCGTTAGGCAGACACGAGAGACATGCCGGCAAGGCGACGATTCTCACCGGGGATCATCGACTACGACCAGATGTCCGTTCGGTATGAGTCCGGTCGTTCGCTTTCCGGGGCGGCCGCGGAGGTGTGGACTGCAGTGCTGGCGTCGTTCGTTCGAAATTGTGCGTGCCCGCGAGTCCTCGATCTCGGGTCGGGTACGGGCCGTTTTTCTTCTCTGTTC
>JBOGMR010000080.1:0-4577 GCA_050746825.1 Bryobacteraceae bacterium
CGTACCGTGTATCTGCTCCAATACATGCCGGGCATCGTTGGCGTCGTAGGCCAGGCGGGGTTTCATATTCAAGGCCAGGCGCAAAATGACATCGGATTTCAGATGGATGGTGTCAGTGCAAAGTCTCCATACACGGGCACTGTCAATCAGGTCGACGGCGTGATCCAAGGCAGCACGGACGCGATGGAAGAAGTAAAGGTGCTGACGACGGGCGTGCCCGCGGAATATGGTCACTCCGCTGGCGGATCGATGAAGATGGTCTACAAGACCGGCACCAATCAATTGCATGTGTCTTTTGAAGATCGCTACCTCAACGGGAAATGGGTCCACCGCAACTACATCACACAGAACCCGCTGCCGGCGGAAGCGCCATGGTACTACCAGACGTTCGACCTCGTCGTGCATGGACCTGTTGTTATCCCGAAACTGTACAACGGCCGCAATAAGACGTTCTGGCTGGCCGACTATGCCATCAACCACGAACACACAATCAACTACCGCGTAACAACTGTGCCGACGCCCGAAATGCTCAACGGCGATTTCTCGTTGAAGGAAGCGCCCGGTGGCGGATTGCCGATCTACAACCCTTTCTCGACGCGGCAAGCTGGCACAACCTGGACCCGCGATCCGCTGCCGAACAACATCGTGCCCAGGAGTCTGATGGATCCGGTGGCGTTGAAGTTTCTCGACCTCGGCATCTGGCTGCCGCCGAATCAGACCGGCTCGCCCGCGCGCACCGGCCCGAGCGGCAACCTGCAACGCGCCGAGAGCTGCCGCTGTCTGCATCGCGACCGATGGGACGCAAAGATCGACCACCAGTTCGACTCGACTGACAAGATTTTCTTCCGCTATTCGCACGGCCATCACCGTGGACAGAACGGCGACAACTTCGCCAAGCCGGAGTTCAACGCATCGCGTGAAATCAACCCGACCGACGATATCAATGGCGTGATCAGCTATACCAGGATCATTTCCAGCACCTTGTTTAACGAGTTCCGCCTGGGGTATAACCGTCGCGCCTCGTCGAATCCGGAGCGTCCCGAATCGGCGAAGAATGCGTTGTCGATTCCTGGTGTTACGCCGGAGACCTTCCCGTACTTCAACATCGGCTACAGCATCGCGGGGATGGGTTACACGCGGCAGGTTGGTGAGGACAAGATTCTCCAAAACAACCTCACCTACATCGTCAAGCGCCACACGCTGAAGATGGGCTGGGAAATGATTCGCACGCTATACAGCAATAAAGCAACGTCACTGCCGTCTGGCCAATACAACTTCGGCGGCGCGACGGCGCTGCCGTTCGTGCAGAACACCGGCATCGACTTCGCGGGCTTCCTCATGGGTACGGTGACGAGCGCCGTCTTTACAAAGCAACTCGCCATCTTCTTACCCCGGCTCTGGAATCAGGAATTGTACTTCCAGGACGACTGGAAAATTCGTCCGAAGCTGAGTTTGAACATCGGCGTGCGTTGGTCCTACTTCTCGCCTTATAAGACGCGCTGGGAACAGCAGTCGCAGTTCGACCCTGATGGGATCGACCCGGTAACAGGCCGCAAGGGGGCGATCATTCACCCGAAAGGTGCGATCGGCAAGCGCGATCTGAACAACTTCCAGCCGCGCATCGGCTTGGCCTGGAACTTTCGGCCCAAGTGGGTCTGGCGGTCTTCGTTCGGCGTCATGACAGTGGACGGCTCCGGTCCCGGTGGGTTCGACGAATACGCAGGCACGATCAACATCAATCAGCCAGTGGGCGATCCGCGGCATCAATTCCGTCTGCAGGACGGCCCAGGCCAACTTGTTTATCGCATCAACCCCGACGGCACCGTGCCCTATACGGGTTCGAACTACAGCGCACGCAACGTGACGTGGCGCGACCCGAATCTGCGTAATTCCTACGTCATGAACTGGTCGGGCGGCTTCCAGTACCAGCCGGGCAACACCTGGGTGTTGGAGGTTCAGTATCAGGCATCAGCCGGCGTTGGGCTCCAGCGCAATTGGAATGTCAACGGCATCCCGCTCTCGATTGCGCTCGGCAATGACCGCGCATTACAGGACCAGGTCTTCGTGGCGCAGCAGAACTACATGATCTATCCGCAGTTCGGGACGATCAACTACCTCTCGAATTTCAACCACAACACCTGGCACAGCGGCAACATCTCGCTGGAAAAGCGCTACGGCAAAGGGCTCGTCTTCAACACGAGCTTCAACTTCGCCAAGTCGCTCAGCGACGATGATACCCTCAGCTACTACAACCGAAGCGGCAAGGCCCGGACGTCCTACGATCAGCAAAAAATGTTCGGTGCATTCGTCGTCTACGAACTACCCGTCGGCAAGGGCCAGCGCTGGATGAACAGGGGCGGCGTGCTCAACGCGATCCTTGGCGGATGGAAACTGAACATCAGCGAGAATACCCTCTCCGGCCAGCCGATTTCGGTCACGCACGGCGGCAGCCCGAACCGCTACCTGACCGCGTCTCGCGTGAATCCGACGATGCCCGTCGAACAGGCCAAGACGCCGAACTGGGACATGGGCCAGCGCTTCCCGGCTGCGGCCCAAACGCCCTATTTCAAAATCGACGCGTTTTCCTATCCTGCGCCCTATACGATCGGCTCACTCGGGGCCCGAGTCGTTCAAGCCCCCGGCCTGTACTGGATGCAGACCTTCGCCACCAAAAGCTGGTTTCCCAAGGGCGAACGCCTGAAGCTCAGCTTCCGGCTCGACGGTCACAACCTGCCGCACAAGCGGCCCAACCTCGCCGCCCCGAACACGCAGTACAACCTGAACAACCCTGGGGCGTGGGGCCGGTTCACCGGCGTCGTAGGCGATTTCTCTAACTTCGGCAGCGCGCAGGCCAACGTCCAAATGTCCATCAGGGCGGAATTCTAAAAGGTGAGCGAACTGACTACAACACGCACCGAAATGTCCTCCCCCGAGAGTGTGCGTTGAAGTCCAGGTTGCTTGCTGGACGTCATCAGCCGGCATGAATACAGGTGGAAGTCTCCCGGCCTCGTGAAGGAGTGCGCACCTGAACCAACGACGGAGGGGAGGCCGCAACCAGCCACGGATGTCGTCGTAATCAAAGGCTTTCGAATCCTTTGTCCGAATCCAAATCTTGCGCCTCGCGAAGGAAGCCACATGTGCCCGATGGTCGGGGCGGGGCGATTTGAACGTCCGACCCCCTGCGCCCAAGGCGGTTTTCTCTATTTTCAAGCACTTTCGTTTCAAGCTGATCCGAGCAGCGTATTGATGTTTGCTGAGCCCTGTTGGGCCCAGGTGCTCACACCAGCTACGGAGTCATCTACATCGGAGCCCCTGCCCTATTTACTTTCTGGGGCGAGTCAATGCTATAGCCGATGGCTTCGTATCCTTTCAGCCGCCTCTCAAACATGCGGCCCAGCATCGGCGCATTCCCATCGACGTAATCGTAGACCTGCACCACGCGTTTGCCCCCGTGAATTCGGTGTAGCCGCCCCACGTACTGCTGTAACGTGCCACGCCAGGAGATCGGCATCACCAGAAACAGCGTGTCCAATTGGGGAATCCGGGGCAAGCCGAACAGCATTCCGGGCTGCAGCCGAACAGCATTCCGGGATGATTCCGAACACGATTCCGGGCTGAAAGCGAACAGCATTCCGGGCGCAAGCCGAACACTTTTTGGTCGGCCCCGGAATCGTGTTCGCCTTGGTCCGGAATGATTTCCACAGGTAACGGCGCTGGACATCATCGCCGATAAGCGACCCTTCCTTAAAGGGAGGACCTATTGTCGGCCAGGAGAAAGTCCATGCGCAAGATCAAGGAAGTCTTACGACTCCGATTCGAACTGAAACTCGATCAGCGGCAAATCGCACGCAGTTGCGCGATCGCCGTCAGCACGGTACACGAGTATTTGAAACGCGCCGCGGCAGCCCAACTCGGTTGGCCACTGCCGGAAGGCTGGGATGACGCCCGTCTGGAAACCGAGTTGTTTCCGTGCCCGGAATCCGAATCACAGCCGAAGAAATCATCACCGGATTTCGCTGCCGTGCACGAGCAACTCCGCAGTCACCGCCACGTGACGATGCAGTTGGTTTGGGAAGAGTACCGCGAGGTCAACCCGGAGGGCTATCGCTACAGCCGGTTCTGCGAGTTGTACCAGCGCTGGCGCAGCAAGCTCGATGTGGTCATGCGGCAGGAGCACAAGG
This sequence comes from Bryobacteraceae bacterium, assembly GCA_050746825.1. Lineage (GTDB taxonomy): Bacteria > Acidobacteriota > Terriglobia > Bryobacterales > Bryobacteraceae > JBOGMR01. Next base: position 4,182 of record JBOGMR010000080.1, read on the forward strand.
CCGGCGAGAAAGCTTTTGTCGACTGGGCCGGCTCCACGATTCCGATTTACGACCGGGTCACCGGAGCCGCCTGGCAGTCTTCGTTATTCGTCGCGGCGCTCGGCGCCAGTTCGTACACTTGGGCCGAAGCCACCCGGGATCAGCAGATGGATGCGTGGCTGCGCGCGCACATCCACGCGTTCGATTATTGGGGCGGCGTTCCCGCGCTGGTCGTTCCTGACAACACCAAAACGGGCGTGAGCAAAGCGTGCCGTTACGATCCGGATATCAACCCGACGTATTACAACTTCGCCGTGCACTACGGCTTCGGTGTATTGCCGGAAGCGGAAGGCGAGCGGCGCGGAGGAGATTTACTTCTACGGAGTGGGCGGGCAGAAGCTGGGCGCGTACATTCCG
>JBOGMR010000081.1:0-7544 GCA_050746825.1 Bryobacteraceae bacterium
CGCCCGCGCCGATCGCGAGCATGCCGATGACCGAGCCGACCCCGAACACGATGCCGAGAGCGGTCAGCAGCGTACGCGTTTTCTGAGCGCGCAGGTTGTCGGCGGCGAAAAGGATGTCGGTGAAGAAACGGTAGAGGCCGCGCATTACGACTTGGAGATCGCCTTCATCGCGCCGCCCGCTCCGCCGCCCTTCTTGCGCTGCTGATCCGGGCTGGCGAGTGCGACGCCTTGGCCTTCGTTGAGGCCCGTGATCACTACCTGGCTTTCACTGCGGCGTACCAGCTTCACGTCCCGCGGCTCGAAACTGCCCGCGGAGCTCTTGACGTACACGAAGGTACGGCCGTCGCTTTCAAAGAGCGCTTGAGCGGGCGCCCAGAGAACGCCGCGCATGGTCTCTGTGACGATGACCACGTTGGCGGTCATGCCGGGCCGCAGCTCCGCCGCGGGATCTTCCAGAGAGATCTGGCAAATGAAGTTGCGGTCCCAGGGAGGGCCGGAAGTGCCGCCCATATTCTTGATTTTTCCGGCGAACTTCTTTCCTGGAAGCGCGATGACTTGGATGGTGGACCCCTGGCCGACGGCCAGGTGACCGCGATCGAGCTCGGAGATCTTCGCGCTCAGCTCCCAGTTCTTCATGTCCGGAATCTGCGCCACCGCCATGCCTGAGCGCACTGTATCGCCGACTTGCAGCATGGGAAGCTGCATGCCGAACATGAAGAAGTTACCGTTCATGTTCTGCTGGATGGCGACGTAACCGGCCGAGCCCGCGCGAAGCGTGAGGTTGTTGATGTTGCGCTGCGCGGTATCGGCCAGCATCTTGGCCTTGCTGCGTGCCGCTTCCTGAATTCGGATGGCGGCGTCCGTGGTTGCCTTGCGGCTCGCCAGGTCGCGCTCGAGCTGGCGCAGTTGGTCGCGCGCCGACTCCCGGGCGAGCAGATTCTGCTTGGCAGCAATAGCGCCGAGGATGTCGTTCTTCTGCACTTCCAGTTCGGCGAGCTTCACGTCGTTCTTTGCCTTGATCAACGCGTATCGGTTTTCTTCTTCCTTGGACTCGCTGTCGGCCTGGGCCTGGATAACCTGCTGTTCGGCTTCAGCCAGGTCGGCCTGGGCCTCCCGGAGCCGGAAGGTCTGCTCGGTCTTGTCGAACTCGGCAATGATGTCGCCCTTCTCGACCAGCTCACCGGGGCTGCGCAGGTAATTGATCGGCATTTCCTGACCGCCGGCCATGGGCGCGGTCAAGACTTCGGAATTACCGCCGCGGAGCTCGCCTCGCGCCGCGATGGTGAACGTAACATCGCCGCGTTTGATGGGCGTGACGGGCACGATGTCGATTGGGGCGGTGGCGGATTGATAAAGCCGCGAGCCGGTAAGCGCGGCCAGAGCGAGCGGAACGACGATTGCGGGGAGGATCCAGAGCCACTTGCGCTTCATTTGGTGGTCTCCTTTTCGACATCGGCGAGCGCCACCATCGTGCCTGCGTTGACCCCTTTGATCGCGGTCTCGTCAGGGTTCCGGGCAAGTACCTCGACCTCCACGGGCCGGTACTGCCCATTGTGCGCGACGTAAACGATCGGCTTGCCGTGGCGCGTGTACAGCGCCTTGTTCGGCACGCTAATGGCGTCGGGGATTCGGTTGACGATCGCGTCCAGGCTGCCGTTCATGGCGGGGCGAAGTCGCGGATCGGGTTTCTCCATGCGGGCGAATGCGCGGAAGCTGCGCGTCGGCGGCCACTCGAAGCCCTGCTCTGTGAGCGGCGAAATGAACGTCAGCTTGGCGGGCATACGCTGCTCGGGAAACGAATCGATTTTGACAAACGCGGCATTGCCCATTGAAATGCGGCCGCGGTCGATTTCGTCCACCTTGCCTTCCATCTCGAGAGTACTGAGGTCCGGAATTTCCGCCAGCACTGTCCCGGGAAAAACGCGATCGCCCACTTTGAAAGGTCTGGCGCTCATCCACCCTTGCGAGTAGTTGGACATGTACATGATGACGCCGTCACTGGGGGCTTTCAGCTCCATCTGTTCGAGGCGGCGCTTGGTGATGTTGACTTCGGCCAGGGCCTTGTCGCGGTTGCGCGTGAGGGATGCGATTTTGGCCTTGTCCGACGCCTTGTGCAGAGTGACGGTTGCTTCCTGCACTTTCAGCTTCTCTTCCGAGAGACTCAGTTCGATCTTGCTCTCTTCGCCCTGAATCGCGCTCACAATTTCCTGCTTGCTCACCTCGAGCTTGGCGCGCTCCACCTGATACCGCGCCTGGGAGAGATCGCGCAGGTCCTGCTCGGCGGTGATGCGTTCCTGCGCGACGGCCTGCTCGTACGTGGCCTCGGCCTGCCGGAGCGTGGCCTCCCGCTCCTGAAGCTGTTGCTTCGCGCTGCTGGGGTCGCAGCGAATCACGACTTCGTCTTTCTTCACGCTGCCACCCGGCGTGGCTTGCCAGACGATCGTCAGATCGGGAACATTGGGCGTGATGATTTGGACGGAGCGGCGCGCCTTGAGCTCGCCGCGAGTGCGGACCAGCACCAGGAATTCTCCTTTGCGGGCGGGCGCGAGAGGAAAGGTAGCTGCGGCTTGCACCTTGCGGTAACGCTGCACGCCGAATCCGATTCCGGCCAGCACCAGGAGGACAACCAGGAGTTTCAACAGACGCGCGACGAGGCGTTTGCCGGGCCGTTTCACTTTGTGTCCCCTTCGATGATGATCGCGGCAGACATGTCCGGTAGCAAATGCGGGTCAACCTGCTCCAGAGTGAAGCGGGCGGCGAAAGTCTTGATCGGGCTGCCCAACGCCGCGGCCGCAACGGGGCTGGCGGATGTCAGACGGCCTGTGAACTCGAGATCGGGGTAGGCATCCAGGCGAATTTTGGCTTTGGCGCCTGGCACGAGCAGGCCGCCATCAGGCTCACCGACCATGGCGGTGACCGCCATCTGTGAGGGGTCGAAGATTCGAACCAGCGTCTGACCGCTAAACAACTGATCGCCTTCCTGGGCGTGGCCCATGGTGCCTTGCCGCCACACGTTTTCGAGAGCCACCATCCCGCCGAGGGGAGCTTTGACGATCAGCGCGTCGGAATTGTTGAGGGCGCGATCGAGGGCGACCTTCTGCCGGTCGCGCTGCAGTTCGAGTACGCGCAGGGCGGCAGCTTCCGCTTTATCGTGCAGACCGTTCGATTTCTTCAGGCTGGCGACGCGAGCTTTCGCATCCTCCGCGCGGACCTCATTCTTCAGGCGCTCGATTTCGGCGAGCAGGGGTCCCTTGCGGAGTTGGAGGAGCGCCTTAGCCAAATCCGCGTCGGCCTGCTGCAGGGTAGCGGCGCGTTTGGCTGCTTCGCTTTCGTTAAGAGCGCGACGCTGGTCGGCCTGATGACCGAAATCTTCGTACTTGGCCTTGGCATCGCGTGCGGCATCCAACTGTTGAATCTGGTCGAATTCGGCCAGGACGTCGCCTTTCGCTACTTTGATTCCATTGGGAACCAGGTGAGTCAGAGTCAGACGGCCGTTCTGGCCTGAAATCTGGGGAGTACGGACGCCGAAGGCGCGGACGGCTTCGACTACTCCGGTGGCGCGCAACTGGCGGCGCGCGGCGGCGGGGGGCTTGGCTTCGGCGGCGATGTTGCGTGTATCCGCTTGAACCGTCGAGGCCTTCTGACAGGCGCAAGTCGCAGCCGTACAAAAAATTAGCGCCGTCGCCAGACACCGATGGCTGTTCATGAAGAAGGCCCTCGGTGATTAGACGCCGCTTACCTGAAAAATGTTTATCAGAATTCTTGAGGATTTTTTCGGTCGAAGCGCGGACACGCCTCCATGAGCCCGGTCCTATGGAGAACCGGGCTGGCGGGCGCGGGCAGGGATAGTTCTCCCAAGCACCCGTCGCCTATCATACAATGAAACCCGGATGAAAAGGCTGACCCGGCGCTACGCCATCCGGCAGCTTGCCGGCATGTTCGGGGCTTCGGCGTTTCTGGACGCGCAGCAAGTGGACGATGCGCTGCTCGAGTCGGCGAACGTGATGGCGTGCAAGCTGTGCCACGGGTAGGCAATCGGGAACAGCCTCACTGTTGGTGAGCGTTGGGATCGGTGGTGTGCCTGAACACGATCAGCCGGAGTTCGTCGAGGCCTTTTCGCAGGTCCGCCATGCCGGTCCTGGTCTCTTCGGCAAGGCGGTGCAGAGAATCCTGTAAGTGGACTTGATTATCCGCCAATAGCTGCGTCGTGTTGTGAGGCGGTTCATGGCGTCGCGCGTTTGCGTGGCGAAAATGCGCGTGCCGGCGGCCAGGCCGCGCACGCTCTCTTCGATCACCGTGATTCTCGCGTCGTGCTGAGCAGCCGACTGCAACATGAAATCTTTGAACTGCTCGAACTCCATTGCCTTGATTGCAAACCAGCGCGCCTTCGCCTGGCCGATCATCGCTTCAGATGCGAGGCGAAATCCGCGCCTTGGCCGAACTCGGATTCGAGATCCGAAGAGCGCAGAGAGGCGCGGATCGTCTCCAGCCGCGCGATGTAGGCGGCGAGGGCCGCATCGATTGCGTCGGTGTTGGTGTCAATGATGTCGCGCCAGATATCGTAGGCGCTGGCGGCGAGGCGCGTCATATCGTTGAGGCCGGATCCGGCGACGGCGATCCGGTCGGGCGAATCGAGGCGCGCCGCGACGGTCGACGCCAGCGCGGTCGATACAAGCTGCGGCAGGTGCGACGTGAAGGCGACCAGAGCATCGTGTTCATCCGGCGGGAGGATGAAGGGCGTCGCACCGATTCGGAGAACCCATTCCACCAGCTCGTGCACCAGATCGCCTTCGAGGTCTTCCGGCGACCCGGGCGTGAGCACGTACGTGCGCCCCGTGAAAAGGAAGGGATCGGCTTCCGAAACGCCGCGCTTCTCTTTGCCCGCCATGGGATGGCCGCCCAGAAACCGGCAGCGCGTGAGGTGGCGGGCGGCAGCCGCGTGAATCGCGGCCTTGGTGCTGCCGGCGTCGGTGACGAGCGCTTCGGGTTTGACGAGGTCCTCAAGCTGCGCGATGGTTTCGATGATTCGCGAGACCGGCTGTGACAGATAGATCAAGTCGGCGTGCGCGGCCGCGTGCGACAATGTGGCGGCTTCGTCGATCGCACCGCGTGTCAAGGCCTCGCGTACGGAACGTTCCGAACTGACGCCGAGGATGCGCCCTTTGAAGCCGGCTTTTTTGAGGGCGAGAGCGAACGATCCGCCAATCAGGCCCACACCGACGATGGCGACGGTTTGCATAAGGATTACAAGGTGCGGCCGACGGCCGGTGCGATGATGCGGAGCTGCTGCATCAACTGAGTAAACTGATCCGGTCGAAGCGTCTGTGCGCCGTCGCTCCAGGCTTTGTCCGGGTCGTGATGGACCTCGATCAGCAATCCGTCGGCGCCCGCTGCGACCGCGGCGCGCGCCATTGGGGCCACTTTGTCGCGGCGGCCTGTGCCATGCGATGGGTCGCCCACAATCGGCAGATGCGAGAGCTTTTTTACGACGGGGATCGCCGAGATGTCCATGGTGTTGCGCGTGTACGTCTCGAATGTGCGAATGCCGCGCTCGCACAGGATGACATCATAGTTGCCGCCCGCGAGAATGTATTCGGCCGAGAGCAGCAACTCCTCAATGGTTGCAGAAATGCCCCGTTTGAGCAGCACGGGCTTGCGCTGCCTGCCCAGTTCGCGAAGCAGATTGTAGTTCTGCATGTTGCGCGCGCCGACCTGAAGAATGTCGGCGTAGCCGCAGAGCAGAGGAATCTGCGTCTGGTCCATGACCTCGCTGATGACGAGCAGACCGTTGCGATCGGCGGCCTCGCGCAGAATCTGCAAGCCCTCTTCGCCGAGACCTTGAAAGCTATACGGCGAGCTGCGCGGCTTAAACGCGCCGCCGCGGATTACTTTGGCTCCCGCCTCCGCGACGATCGCCGCGATGCGCTCGATCTGGTCGCGCGTTTCGACGCTGCACGGCCCGGCCATGACGACCACGCGGTCGCCGCCGATCTCAATTCCGCCCACTTGGACGACGGTGCCCCCGGGCCGGAAGCTGCGGCTCGCAATCTTGTATGGCGACGCGATACGGTGCGCTTCTTTGACGCCGTCGAGTACCTCGAAATCCGCCGGGTCGATGTCCATCGCGCCGACGCCACCGAGCACTGTATGCACCACTCCCGTCGACCGGTGCACGTTGAAGCCGAGGGCGACCATCTTATCGATCGCGCCCTGAATCTGCGCTTCGGTCGCGCCCTCTTGCATCACGACTAGCATTCGGGTTTCTTCTCCATGCGGGTTCGCTGCACAACGCGCATCTCGTCAATGATCCGCTCGAAGACGCGCTTGACGGCGTCGGAAGCGAGGGGGCCGCCGTTATGCTGGGTGACATTGCGGTAAACCGCATCCTCGCGTTTGGGCTCATAGATCGGCAGGTTTGCTTCCTGCTTGATGGACCCGATCTCCTGGACGATGCGGGTGCGCTCGTTGAGGAGCTCGAGGATTTTCAGATCGACGGCGTCAATGCGCACCCGGCGGATCTCCAACTCCTCGCGAGCGCGGACTTCCTTTTCCTGCTCGTAACTCATCGCGCGACCGCCTGGAAGCCGCTCTTGAGCTCGCGGACGAAGGACTCGAGCTGAATCTCGAGCGAGGCGTTGTCCCGGTTGCGCTCGATCAAATGCACGATCGCACTGCCGACCACCACGGCGTCGGTCAGCTTGCCGGCCTCGGCCACATGCTCGGGCCGTGAGATGCCGAAGCCCAGTGCGAGGGGCAGGGAAGTCTGGGCGCGCATTGCTTGAACGAGGGGCTCTACCGCGGACGAAAGCGAATCGCGTTCTCCGGTGACGCCGGTGCGCGAAACCAGGTATACGAAACCGGTCGAGTATTCTGCGACTAGCTTCAGGCGGCGTTGCGTACTGGTGGGCGCGGCGAGAAAGACCGTGTCGAGCCCCGCCGCTCGCATCCCCGCAACATAGGAGCTGGCTTCTTCCACACTCGCGTCAGTGAGAAGGCAGCCGTCGATTCCGGCGGCGCGCGCGGTCTGGGCAAGCTGTTCGAAGCCGAAGCGCATCACGGGATTGAGATAAGTGAACAGGAGCAGCGGGATCTCGGAGCGCGATCGAATCTCACGCGCGATGTCGAGCACGCGGCGGAGCGTTGTGCCTGCCTCGAGCGCCCGGTAGCCGGCGCGCTGGATCACCGGGCCGTCCGCGATGGGATCGGAGAACGGAACTCCGAGCTCGACCAGGTCGGCGCCGCCGCGCTCTAGCGCCTCCACCAGCGATGCGGTTCGGTCCGGATGCGGATCGCCCGCTGTGAGGAAGGCGATGAAGCCCTTGCGGCCTTCGCGTTTCAGGCGGTCGAACAGCGCGGCGATGCGAGTCTCAGCCATCATGCTTCTCCCGGATGTCAATCCAGGTCTTTCATGTTCTCGCGATAAATGTCAATGTCCTTGTCACCGCGGCCCGAAAGGTTGATCACAACGATTTCGCCGCGCGCTTGGGGAGCGAGCTTCAGGGCCTCAGCGACGGCGTGCGCCGATTCCAGCGCAGGAATCAGGC
>JBOGMR010000082.1:0-4652 GCA_050746825.1 Bryobacteraceae bacterium
GCCGTAGAGCGCGCGCAACTCGTCGGCGGACTTGAATGTACCGTCGTCGTTGCAGGCCTTGCCCCACGGAATGCTGCGCGCGCCGGGGATGTGGCCGCCGCGCTGGCAGGTTTCGGGCAATCCGGGAGGCGCCAGAATCTCGCCGGTGAACTCCTGCGGGCTGCGCACATCAACCAGACCCGACGATCCGGCGGCCGAGGCCGACTGGACCTGCGGCAGAAACGCGCGCAGGGAAAGGTCGGGATCGGAAGCCTGATAGCTGGTGCGCGCGGGTGTGGCTGCCGCGGACGAAAGCTCGCGTCCTTCGGAAAGCCACTTCTTGCGCCCGCCGTTCATGAGGCGCACGCCGGCGTGACCGTAGATCTTCATTTGCCACAGGGCCCACGCCGCGAACCAGTTGTTGTTGTCGCCGTAAATCACGACCGTCGTGTTCCTGTTGATTCCCGAATTGGACATCAACTCTTCGAACTGTTTCTTCGAGAGGATGTCTCTCCGGAGCGTGTCGCAAAGCTGCGAGTTCCACGCCCATGCAAGGGCGCCGGGCACGTGGCCTTCATCGTAGGCTTTCGTGTCGACGTCCACTTCCACAATGCGAACATTGGGGTCCTGGTGATTCGCCATCACCCACTCGGTCGAGACAAGCACTTCGGGATGAGAGTACTCCGCCATAGTGTGGTTTTCTCCTTGAGATTTTTACTATAACAGTTGGGGGCTCAAGATCGCCAAGCGCCGGGATGAGTCCCGGCGTGGCAGACGCAAGCGCCTGCGCCACGATAGTTTCCTCAGTTGCCGACCCTCCCGATCCAGATGTTGCCGGCGGCTTCACCGATCGTGAGCAGGATGCGGTCGCGGCCGACGAACATGTCGAGCGCGTTATAGGTGAGCAGCGAGGGCGACCAGCGCGAGGAATGGAAGTGATGAACGGCGAAGGGGTCGCCCGATGGCTTGTTGCCGGGGCCGAGGCGCTGCGCCCAGATGCAGCGGTAGCCGTCGCGGCTGGAGGTGAAATACACGAGCTTGCCGTCGGGCGACCAGGCGGGCGCCGTATCCCAGCTCCTGTCGTCACTGATCGCGATCCACTCGCTTTGCGGAACCAGCTTGGCCCCATGGAACGGAGCGATAGTCAGGCGCGTGACACTGGCGCTGGTCTGTTTTGCGAACAAGACCCACTTCATGTCCGGAGAGAACCGGGCCTGCGTGAGGTGATGCTTGGGATCGGCCAGGACGGGGATCCGCAGCAGCCCGGGCAGCTCGATCAGGCCGATGCCGACGAACGGCCAATCGCGCGGGACGTAATCGATCAGAATTCTGTTTCCATCCGGCGACCAGTCGTGAATGAACGGCCCGCAGTCCTGGCACAACACCTCTTCGCGCGCGCCATCCATGCGGCTCAGAAAATGCTCGTAGGCGCCGATGCGCTGTTCGGTGTAGACGAAGCGCGAGCCGTCGGCGCTGATGCGCGGCCACCACTGATCCTGGCGCGCGCGCGTGAGCTGCCGCTCCTTGCCGTCGTCGAGAGTCATCAACCACGGCGTGTACTGGCCGCTGCGGTTCGACTGGAAGAGCATTTTCTTCCCATCGCGCGAGAGCGTCGGAAACAGGTCGAAGGCCTTGTGCCGGGTCAGACGTTTCCACTGCCCGGTGGCTTTGCCCTCGTTGGCGGAAATCGGAAGGCTCCAGATGTCCGCGCTGAGGGTCTGACGGGAAAAGACCACGCGGTTGTCGCCCGACAGGTAAGGATGCAGCTCGAGGTCGTTGCCGGACGTCATGCGGGCGGGTTGCAGGGCGATCGCGGGGCTCTTGACGGAGAGCGGCACACGGTAGATGTGGGCTGCGTCATTCGAGGGCGCAGCGAACGTGACGAAACCGCCGACCCAGTCTCCGGGAACGGCGCAGCGTCCCTCGGGAAAGAGGCTGAAGCGGCGGAAGGTCTGGCAGGCGCCGAGGTTGATGGGACGCTTGGGCTGCAGGGAGGTGAGCCACCATTCCGGCAGCTCGGTGGATTGGGTGACGCCGATGAAAAGGAGGTGCTCGTTGTCGGGAGCCCAGATCGGGAAACTGGCGGCCGAGAAGTCGAGCGCGAGACGGCGGGGAGCTCCGCCGTCGACGTCGACGATGTAGAGGCGGTAGTCGCCGTCGGAGGGCGGAAACGTTCCCGGCGGGCCAGTGTAGTAAGCGATGGTGCGGCTGTCGGGAGAGAAGCGCGGCCGGCGTCCACCGGGTGCAATGAGCTTGGCATCGCCGCCTTTGGCGGGCATCACGTAGATGCCGCCGCCGGCGCGTTCGGAGCGGAAAGCGAGGCGGGAGCCGTCCGGGGAGAACGCGGGCTCGAAGTCGTCGGCAGGGTCATTGGTGAGCCGCTGCGGATTCTTCGAGTTCACGGTCTGCGCCCAGATATCGAGATTGCCCTCTCCGGCGCGGTCCGAGGCGTAGGCGACCCAATCGCCTTTGGGCGTGATGGCCGGGTGGGTGTCGAGGCTCGGACCGGTGGTAACGGGCGTGGTGAGCGCGGTCACGTCGGTCCGCACGGTCGGTTCGCCGGGCTCCCGCGTAAAGTAAAAGTAGCCGGCAGCCCCGATCGCGGCCGCGACCCCACCGATGAGCGCGGCGCGCATGATTCGTTCGCGGTTGTCGCGGAGGAAGGAACCGCGCGGCATCGCTCCGGACTCCAGCTCTTCCTTCAGCTTGCGGAGGATGGGCAGCGCCATTCCGATGTGTTGAAAGCGCCGCGCAGGGTCCTTCTGCAGGGTGTGCGAGAGCACCTTCTCGATGCCGCGCGGATAGCGCCGGCTCAGCTCCGAGACCGAGGGCGGCTCGTCGTGCTGGATCGAATACAGGGTCGCCATCACCGAATCTTTGAGAAACGGAAAATGGCGTCCCGCCATCTGGTAAACGATGCTGCCGAAGGCGAAGACGTCGCTGAGCGGGTCCGGCTCTTTACCGGCCACCTGCTCGGGCGCGAAGAAGGCGGCGCACTCGGGGTTCGGGCTCTCCTCGGGTTTGCCCATCAGGTGGCGGAGTCCGAAACCCAGCACCTTGACGCGGCGCTTGGCGATGACCAGGAGGCAGGACGGACTCAAGCTGCCGTGAATGAGTCCGGCGTCGTGAGCGGCGCTCAAGGCGGTAGCGAACTGAATCGAATAGGCGATCGTTTCGCGGCGCCGCAGACGTTTGCGCTTGAGCGCCGAATCGAGCGACTCGCCCATCGGGCAGTCGTACACCAGGAAGCCGATGCCGTTCTCGCTCGCGAATTCGAGCACCTGCGAAATGTTCTGGTGGTTGAGCGCGGAGGCTGCGCGCGCATCTTCTTCCAAGCGGCGACGGCGCTCCGGATCGGCGCCGGCTTCGGCCTTCAGGATTGCGAGCAGCACCAGCCGGTCGTCGCGCGTGTCTTTGGCTTTATAGAAGATGGCGCAGTAGTTCTCGCCGAACTTGTCGAAGATCTTGAAACGCCCGAGCGACTCACCGATCATGATTGGCGAAACAATATAGCGCTGTGCGTGCGGACGTACAGCCGGGAATCGGCGATGGCGGACGTGGCATGCGCACCGTCGTCGAGATCATTGACGGCAAGGACCGCCCATTCGGGGCCGGGCTTGATGACGGCCAGCTTGCCCTCTTCACTGAGGACGTAGATCTTGTCGTGGGCCGCGACGGGCGAAGCAAAGTACATCCCGAGTGCGCCCTGAACGCGCGCTTGCCTGAGGACATTTCCGTTCGCCGGATCGAGGGCCGTCAGGATACCGCCCTCCTTCATCATGTAGAGCACGTTCTTGTAGAGCAGTGGCGACGGGACATTCGGCAGCGATTTATGGCAGCGCCACTTGACGCCGGTTTCGGTGATGTCGCCCGAGCCGCCGAGACGGAAAGCCGTGATGGCATTGACGACGGAGCGGCGGCCCTGGTACATGCGCCAATCGCGCTCGTTGATGGCGCCATCCTTATCGAGATCCGCCTCGCCCCATCCGGCGGCGAGCTTCTTGTGGGTGATCTCTTCCTTCTGTAGTTTTCCGTCGTGGTTGGCGTCCATGATCTTGAGCGCTTCGCTGAAGCCGATGATCTTTTCCCGCTGGCCCTCGCCGGCGCCGCCGGCCCGGCACATCACGAAAATCGTGTCGTGGTTCATGACGGGCGTGGGCTTCAATTGCCAGGTGAGGCCGCGCGTCCACCAGACGCGGTTCCCGGTTTCGACTTCGTAGGCGGTGAGCTCGGACGAACCCGCGATGATTGCCTGCAGCGCGCCGCGCTCGGGTTTGTAGAGCAGCGGCGTCGAGAAACCGCGCGTGAATTCGGGACGCTCGACGCGCCAGCGCTGTTTGCCGGTGTCCTTGCCGGCGGCCATGAAGAACGATCCTGTCTCGGAATCGCAGATCATGAGCAGCGTGTTTCCGGCGAGCACGGGTGAAGCGCCCATGCCGAACGGGTTGTTGAAGGGGCCGAGCGGGAGACGCCAGCGCTCATTGCCGTCGGGGCCGAACGAGATGAGGCCAAAGCCGGTGAAGAAGACGTAGACGTTGCGGGCGTCGCTCACGGGGCTGGGAGAGGCGGGCGAGTTGGACTTGTGCAGCTCCTGGTTGCGCGGGCGCGGCACGTCGCGGCGCCATTTGATGCGGCCCGTGGCGCGGTCGAGCGAAAAGGTGTAGAGCTTGTCC
>JBOGMR010000083.1:0-4050 GCA_050746825.1 Bryobacteraceae bacterium
TCATCGAACAGCGTCAGGTGCAGATTGGAAATACAACTCCCGCGCGGCCCCCGAAAGCCGTTCGCCTCGTTACTCCCGTCCTGAACTCGAAGGCGCGTTCCGGTGTCCGCGGTGAGGTTGCGGTGAACGTAGCGGTGGAAATCGATGCCGCCGGTCGAGTCCTCAGCGCCGTGCCGATCAACCGGCCGATGGATGTTCTCGCGACCGCGGCTGTCGAAGCCGCGCGCAATTCCGTCTTCGAGCCGGCCACGGCGGGTTCCCTGCGCGTCCCCGGAAAGCTCCGGCTTCAATTCCGGTTCAAAGAAGAGCCACTCAGGCTTCCCGTTCACAGCACACTCCGTTAACATAGACGGAACATGACAGACCGGACCCGGGTGTGCCTCGCCGGCTGCGCGAGTCTGGTGGGGTACGCCTGGCTCGCGTGTCTCTCGCGGCAGACTGAGCGAGTCCCACTGGTGGCGTTCTTCGCCGCGATGGGCGTGGCGACGGCCGCGATGGTTTGGGTCTACGCGGATGGGGCCGAGGGCTTGACCGCGCTGCGCTTGGTGATCGCCTTCGGCATCGCCTTCCGCCTGATCGGCCTTTGGGGACACCCGCTCTACGAAGACGATTTCTATCGATACCTTTGGGACGGCCGTGTGCTTGCGTCGGGCGAAAATCCCTACGCGAGGCCGCCCTCGGCGTGGTTCGGCGACGACTCGATCCCCGAGCCGTTCCAGCGCATCCTCGACCACATCAATTTTCCGGACATACCGACGATTTATGGTCCCGTATGTCAGGTGGCGTTCGTGCTGTCCTACTCGATCGCGCCGGGTGAATTGTGGCCGCTCAAGCTCATTTTCTTCGCGGCCGATCTGGGCGTTCTTGTGCTGCTCTGGAAACTGCTCGACCGCAAAGCGGCGATCGTGCTGTACGCCTGGAGTCCGCTGGTCATCAAGGAAGTCAGCTTCACCGCGCACACGGATATCCTCGCCGTGGTCTTTCTCGTCGCGGCGCTGCTGGGAATAAAACGCGGGCGCGTCGCGATGTCCGGCGTACCGCTCGGTCTGGCTGTAGGGACGCGCCTGCACGCCGCTCTGCTCGCGCCGTTCCTGATCCGAGGCCGCAAGCTGGGATGGCTGGCGCTCATCGCAGTGCTGGCCGCGGTCTACGCGCCATTCGCCGCGTCGGGAGGCATGGAATCGGAAGCCGTTGCCGTCTTCCTGCGGGAGTGGGAGTTCAACAGCCTGGGCTACGGCTTGCTGCGATGGCTGCTGGGCGATCGAGGACGCGTTGTAGCTGGGGTGTTGTTCGCGGCAGCCTACGCCTGGCTGTTGCGAACACGATGGCGCGAACCCGAATCGAGCCTGCCGAGAGGCGATGTGCTGCTGGGAGCTTTCTTTCTGCTGGCGCCCGTAGTGAACCCGTGGTACCTGCTGCCGATGCTGCCGTTCGTGGTGCTGCGTCCTACGCCTTGGGGAATCGCCGCGATGCCGGCAGTGCTGCTCAGCTATATTACCGAACGGAACCTCGGGGTGGCGTCCGGTTATCAGCACGCCGCATGGGTCCGCCCCGTGGAGTGCGCGATTGTTGGTCTTGCGCTGCTTTGGCGCCCCAGGCGGGTCCGCGGCCCGGAATCGTAAAGCCGAAGCTGACCGCGTAGATGTTCTTGTCGCCCGTATTTCGGCCGTGGATGACGCGGCCATAGTCGAAACCGAAGTAGAGGCCGTTGGGCGTGGTGTATCCCACGTTGAAGTCGATGACGCCCTGGATCTGCTTGGTCTCGCGCAGCAGCGTGGGAACGAAGCCAGGGCCGAAGATGTCGAGTCCGTTGAAGGCGCGGTTCTGCTGATAGCTCGCGCCATACGTGAACCCGCCGCTGGTCCTGACCAGGCCCACATTGCCGAAGAACGTGTTCGGTACCCGCCCGGCACGATGTCGGCCTCCGGCCTCTCCGTAAGCGAACAATTGCGGACCGATCGCCGAACCGACCAGCACCGATCCCTGCGCGCCGTTGGCTTTGTCGCCCGAGGCGATGGGTCCGATCGCGAAGGGTCGAGGGTAGGTTCCAGCAATGGTGCCCGCGCCGCGGAGCGTGACGACGAATCGTTCGCCGCGCAACACCTGCCATCGAAGGCCGAACGTCGTATCGGCTGAGCCGCTGTTCTCGGTGTCCGCGAAAGTGGTGTTGGTATATCCGGAGATCACATCGAAGGCGACGGTTGGGGACAAGCCGTATTCGAGCAAGCCGTAAAAAGTACCCTGGTCCACGCTGGCGGGAAGGCGAAAGTGATTGGGCCCGATGTAAGGCTCCTGGAACGATTCAAAAACCCAGGACGTGGTGACCACGGCTTTGCCCGGGCCAGGAAGCCAGGGCGACGCGCCCCACGCCTGACCCCCAACCACTGCCGCGAGTACCGCGACCCATGGAGCGATCCGGCCACGCACAAAGCCATCGAAACAAACGCCTCTCACAGCCGGTACCTCTTCTTGACAAAGCGCACCAGCGCCTCCATCTGGGTGTTGTCCAGCTTTCCGCGAACGCGGTCGTCCCGGGTGGCACACGTGTTGATTTGCTGCTCCATTCCGGCCTTCATCGCGCGAAGCGACGCCCTCCTCAACGCCTGACGACCCCGGTGGCATCCCGCGCACGTCTGGCCTGTTCCCACCTTCGCTTCTCCCGTGTAGATCGCTTTGCCGAGCCCGTACATCAAATCGATGACCGGCGGATGGATGTTCAGCGGAACGTAGGCGCCCGAAGCGAAAGCTCTGGTGCAGAGCAACAGCACCAACGTTGACCCCGCGGCTAGAAGAGCCAGAATCCGTCTCGTGCCTGTCACGATTCCGCGACCATCCCGTCGTAGATCGAACGGAAACTTTCGCGGAGCTCGCGGAAAGCCGCGAGGACCCGCGGCTCGAAATGTTCGGGCCGGCTCCGCTCGTCACCCTCCAGCAGGATTCGGCAGGCCGTCTCATGATCGAGAGCGGGTTTGTAAGGACGGCGAGACCGGAGTGCGTCGTAACGGTCCGCCAGCATCACCAACTGACCCGCAAGCGGGATCTGGTTGCCACGCAACTGTTGCGGATAGCCGCTTCCGTCCCAGTGCTCGTGGTGAGTTAGCGCAACCTGCCGCGCGAGCGCCAGCAGCCGGGAATCCCCCCCAGCGAGCAGACAAGCTCCAATCGCCGGGTGGCGCCTGATGATGTCCCACTCGTCGGCGGTCAACGGTCCTTTTTTTTGCAGAATCGACTCGGGGAGGCCGAGCTTCCCCAGATCGTGCAGTAAGGCGGCCGCGCCCAGCATGTCCACTTCGTCCTCCGGCAGACCGAAGTGTCTTGCCAGTACCTTCACACACTGGCCAACCTGCTTGGCATGGTCGCAGTTCAGCGCCTTCTGAACGCGTTCGGCCAGGCAGCCGAGCGCCGCCCCAGCCAACTCTCCGGCCCGAACTTTCGTCTGTCCTTCCTGCGCTTGAGCTCGCACAAGAACCTCCGGGTGCACAAACTATCTGTCCATACGCAGTCAGTAGAAAATCGGATTTGGTTTTCAGTAAAACGAGCTAAGTGGGCCAGGGACGAAAGTACTACTACCCGTTCAACTTAGGTATATCCGGTTCCGTGCTACGAGTACTGCTTGAGAGGAGTTTCCGCGTCCAGTTAACTGCGCGGCGCCGGCCGCCAGCCTGCGAACCGCATGGTTTCGACGTTGGTTGTTAGAATAATCCAGCCTGCGAGCGCCTTCGCCGTGCGCAGGAAGCGGTCGGCCTCAATGCTAAGCTGTGCACTTTCTCTTGTTGCTTTCGGTTTGCTGGACCGGCGGGTTTCGCCAACCAACAAGGGCCGAATGAGCTAGCGCTCACTCCGGCCGGCTGGCGCAATATCGCACGATCCGAACGATATCCGGGCCGAAGTCCGGCTTCACAACAGCCTCTTCGTACCGCACGACTCGCAACTCCGGGAACAGCCTCGGCAATTCCCCAGTGTCAAAGACCACGGATTGGCCGACCGAGCGGCCTTTGGTTGCATCGCGATGGAAGGCTTCCACAACCAGAACTCCCCCCGGTCTTAGGG
>JBOGMR010000084.1:0-7970 GCA_050746825.1 Bryobacteraceae bacterium
GCCTACGACATTCCGAAAATCTGGTCGTTCAACAATTATCAATATGCGGCTTCTTCGACTTGGATCAAGGGCCGCCACACTCTGAAGTATGGCGGCGATTTCCTTCGGATGCAGTACTTCGCGCGCCAATACGGCGACACGCGCGGACGCCTGACATTCCTCGGCCGCAACACGAACGAGCCGATGGCAGACCTCCTGCTCGGCTGGCCGAGCAGCACGCGACGGCAGCTCGACGCGGCCGGCCCGTACCATCTGATCTCGAATTACTCGGCCTATGTGCAGGATGACTTCAAAGTCAGCTCGACGCTCACGCTCAACCTCGGGCTGCGCTACGACGTGATGAAGCCGCCGCGCGAGAAATTCGGCGCCTGGTCGATGTTCGTTCCGTCGCTCGGCAAAGTAGTGATCGCGGGCAAGGGAACGATACCCGATTTCGATCAGCGCATCGCGGCCACCGGCCTCGCGCAATCCATCACCATGGCCGCCGACGCCGGACTGCCGGCTACCATTCGCAAACCCGACTACACCGATCTCGCACCGCGCTTCGGCTTCGCCTGGCGCCCGTTCGGCGGCACGAAGTCGGTGATCCGCGGCGGCTACGGCATCTTCTACGGCAGCAGCTCGCTCTATCGCATGGACGAATACAGCGACACGTATCCGTTCTCGATCAACGAGAGCTACTCCGCCGTGACGAACAATCCGAACGCGGTTACCGTCTCCGACCCGTATCCCGCGGCGCGACGCAGCGTCGGCGGCGTCACAAGCACCAATGGGCAGCAAGCCGAAGGACAGAGCCAGTATCTGCAGGCCTGGAATCTGACGGTCGAGCGCGACTTCGGCAAGGGCACAGTGCTCGAAGCCGCCTATGCGGGCTCGAAGGGAACTCACCTCCAGCGCCGCTACGACATCAATCAGCAGAGCCGCGAGCAGGCGCTGCGAAACGTCCGGCCCTACACCGGCTTCAGCACCATCAACATCATCACCGACGGTTCCAATTCCATCTACAACTCGGGATCGCTCACGCTCCGCCGCCGTTTTACGCGTCAACTGTCGATCCGCGCGGCCTACACGTATTCCAAGTCGATCGACGAGAGCTCGAATACCGGCGGCACCATCCAGTACAATTTCGCGAACGCGCAGGATTCCCGCAACCTCAAGGGCGAGCGCGGCCGCTCCGACTTCGACATCGGCCACGCCTTCGCTGCCAGCTTCATCTGGGCGCCCAAGCTCACGCGGAACCTGCTGCTGCGCGACTGGCAGCTCGCCGGCACGAGCACGATCTACACCGGACCGCCGTTCACACCGAAAGTGGCGAACTTCAACTACACGAACGGCGAAGCCAGCCGGCCCGATCGCATCGCGAAAGGCTCGGCCGATGAGCCGACCGTCGATCGCTGGTTCGACCGCACCGCGTTTCCGGTGGTGCCGCTCGGCTCATACCGGTTCGGCGACTCGGGCCGCAACATCCTCGACGGCCCCGGCGCGTTTGTCGTGAATGCGTCGGTGTCGCGCCGTTTTACGTTCGATGAGAAGAAGGCGCTCCAGTTCCGCTTCGAGTCGTTCAACACGCCCAATCATCCGAACTTCAATCTGCCCGAGAACCGCGTCGACATCATCAGCGGCGCCTCGATCAAGCGGGCGAAAAACAATCGGGTGCTGTCGATGGTTTTGCGGCTGGAGTTCTGATAAAGCAAAGTCAGGGGCGCGTCTTCTCGGACTGGAGGAAGGCCAGCAGATCCGTAAGTTCCGTTTTGGTCAAAGTCTCATCGAAGCCTTCGGGCATCAAGGATACATTCGAACGCTGCATCGAGCGGACCTGGCTGCGGGGAATGCGCACCTCGCCATCGGGTCCCGTGATCAGCACGACGGAGTCGGACGACTGCGACCGGAGCACGCCGGAGATGCGCTCGGTGGCGGTATCCACATTGTAGATTTCGTGGCCCGGCACAAAACTCGCGCTCGGGAATACGATCGCTTCGAGCAGGTCGTGGCCGGAGCGAATGGCGCCGACAGCGGTCAAGTCGGGGCCGACTTTCCGGCCTTCGCTGCCGATGGTGTGGCAACTCGCGCACGCTGCTTTTTCGCCAAAAAATAAACGCCGGCCGCGGCCAACATCGCCGCCCGAGGTGAGCAGAGGCTCGAGCTTGCGCAGCCGCTCGATCCGGTCGCGCTGCGCATCCTGCAACTGCTTGAGGAGGGGCTTCGAAAGTTGCTGGACTGACTCCGGGTAACGCGCGAACAGCGACTTCAGCCGATCCTCGCCTAACGTTCCGAGCGCGGAAGGCGACCGCCTCAGAACGGCGATCAGCGCCTCGCCGGCCTCCGGATCGGCGGCCGACCGAAAACAATCGAGTACCGTGGCGAGGACCAGCGGATCGGCATGTACCAGGTGCTGGCGTGCGATCACCAGGAGCATGTCCCGATCGGGAGTGGATCGGCCGATCACACGCGCCACGGTCTGGCGCAGCACGGCATCGGATCCGGAGCCGAGTCGGGAGAGCAGAAAGGAATAGTGGTCGCCCGAAAGTTTTGGGTTGCGAGCCACGATTACCGCGAGTGTCGCCGCGCGCAACGGGTCCGGCGCCTTGGCGTCGACGGCGATGCGCTCGAGTTGCTGGTTGAAGCCGGGAAAGGCGCGCGATCGGATCAGATCGACAGCTCGAAGCCGGACGTTCGTCGTGGAGCTATCGAGCAGCGCTGCAAGCGGCTTGCTCCAGGACTCCGGCATCTCTTTGAGCGGGCTCGAATCAATCGCGTCGAGGAGAAAAAGAATCTGCCTTGCGGAAACGCCCGTGGCGCCCAAAATCTCCCCGATGAGTTGTTGCACGCCGCCGTGTGCGATGAACGCGGCCAACGCATCGCGCACGCCGACCATTTCCGCGGCGGGCGTCGCTGGATCACGCAGCCGTGCGCCGAGGTATCGCATGACGGCGCCGGCCCAATCCGAATGGCGGGACACGACCCAGAGTGCGGCGGAGCGCAGATCCTTTTCGGTAGCGCTGAGCAGGGGCTCGACGTGTTCGCGACGCAATGGGGATGCGTCCATCTGGTCGAGAGCGATGAGCGCCGCTTTGCGGACGCGCGAATTCGGATGACCCAGCGCCGGCTCGACCAGCCCCGGCTGCTTCAAAGTGATGAGCGAATAAATGATGGAGTGTTCGACAAAACGGTCGTCCGGATTCGCGGCGGCAGCCAGGAGTGCGGGAACGGCGCTGGTGTCGCCGATCTGACCGAGTGCGGCGATGGCCTGTCGGCGGGTAGCGGGATGGTCTTTGCGCGCGATGGCCGCCAGACGGTCCAGCGCCTCGCGATCCCCGGCCATTCCGGCGCAGCGCCCAGCCGCCAGGCGCACGCGGAAATCGCTGTCGCTGAGCGCCGCGCGGACGGCGTCGCGCGCCTCGGCGGTGCCGATGCGGTAGAGCGCAAACACGGCTGCAGCGCGCGCCTCATAGGAGGGCGCCGACTTCCGCAGCGCCGCCAGCGGCCCAACCGCCGATGCGCCCGCCTCAACCAAAAACTCGATCGCGCGATCGCGCACGAACGGGCGCGAGTCTTCGAGCAGTTTCGCAACGCCGGGCAACGGCATCGGCGCGAGATTCAGTTTCTCCCCGCGAGCGTCACGGACCGCCGGCGCCGCTGTCCGGCGAACGCGGTAAATCGATCCCTTGATTTCCGGCTTGGCCATGCGCGAAATCGGGCAGCCGTGGATGAACCAGGCTCCCGTGTCGAGGACGAGCAGGCTGCCGTCGGCGTCTTCGAGGACGTCGGTGGGGTGAAAGTCGGGATCGCTGGAGGTCAGGAAATCGGAGTCGTCCGTGCGGAACGTGGCAACGTCGCGGTGCAGAACGTGGCGCTGCACGCGGTGAGGGTTGAATTGAGCGCTGAAGAGGTTGCCCTGATAGGGCGCGCCGAACGCGGCGCCGCGGTAGCGGGCGAGGCCGGACGGCGCGATGCGCGCGAACTTCGTCATAACGGGCATCCAATCGCCCGTGCGCTTGAGTTCGTTCGCGGCCGGATGCGGCTTCGGATAGACGCCGCCTTCGACGAAATGAAGCAGCGCGTCCCGCTCGCCGGCCTCCGGGTCCTTAAAATACGTCATGGTTCCGATCGTCTCGCCCGCGGGAGTAAAGATGACCTCGATCGGATTGTCGAAGCCGCCGCCCGCCAGCCACTCGAGTCCTGTGCCGTCCGGACGCACACGCCAGATGCGGGAGCTGCGGCCATTGTGTTCGCGGCCGTCTTTGGTCTTGATGTTGAAACCGTGCCGGCCGTCCGTGAGGTAGAGCCAGCCGTCGGGGCCGAAGATCGGGCCGTGAAGGCTCGCCGCGTTGGCCGACATATTCCATCCGGTGACGACGACTTCCTTGCGGTCGGCGATGCCGTCGGCGTCGGTGTCTTCGAAACGCAGCAGATCGGGAGGAGACGCAACGTAGAGGCTGTTGCGATACCAGACGGCCCCGGCCGGGAGGGTGAGCTTGTCGGCGAATACCTGGCTGTGGTCGAAAACGCCGTCGCCGTCGCGATCTTCGAGCAGGCGAATTTTGTAATCCGGATTCGCCGCCATCTGTTTGTTGTCCAGAGTGTTGCCGGAGGATTCGCAGATGAAGAGGCGGCCGCGATCGTCGAATGTGGCGAGCATCGGGTAGGAGACCAGGTCCGGTCCGGCGGCACGTTCAACTTTGAAGCCGGGAGGAACTTTCAGCGCGGCCAGACCCGTGGGCGCGGGAGTGCTCGCAGCCGGGTACAGCGCCAGTGACGCGCAGGTGACGACGATTGCCGCGAAGAGGGCGACGGCAGCGGTTCGCATATTCCGGTATTTTCGCATCTTCGGGATTGTGGAGGGGCGAGCCAGGCGCGAAGAAGTCCCGGCGCGGAGCGCACGAGCTCTTACGCCGCACAGACTTCAGGCGTGCTAGGACAGCAAGTGCCGTGTAATTAGTAACTTAGATTGCGGGTACAAGAGCCTCGCCAGACCATCCGCCCGATTACCTACGTCGGCCCAGAACTCACACCTTACTACCACCCTAAAGAAACTCTTAAGGAAAACCGATAAATCTTCAAATAACTTGGCCGTTGTCACTGTAGGCGGAGGCGCTGTGCCGGCTCAGTAGGCGACTGTTTTCGCTCCTGGGCCAGTAGGGATTGCTACCGGATGGACCTGTTCGTTCAGATCGGAGGCGCGGTCGCGCTGACGGCACTGGCCGTGCTCGCGGCTAAGCGCGTACTCAGGGGACGCCGCTTCGACGATTCCGGCAGCCGGTTCACGGGCGACGACCGCGCCCGTAGCCTCTTCGAAGCAGCGCCGGTCGGCTACCTCGACGTCGACAGCATGGGCGTGATTCGCGAGATCAATAGCAAGGAGTGCGATTTGCGCGGCATCCACCGCGAGCATGCGCTCGGCAAATCGTACTGGGACCTCGAAGCGCCCGATGTCCGCGAGCGTCACAAAGAGCAACTCTTGAGGAAACTCAACGGCGAGCTCGATACCGGCACAATCGAACGCAAGCATCTGCGCCCGGACGGCTCCATTACCACGGTCGAGTTGCGCGAAGACCTGCTCCGCGAGCGCGGCGGCAAGATAGCCGGCCTCCGCTTCACATCCATCGACAACAGCGATCGTGCGCAGAAGGAGGAGGAAGCTTTCCGTTCGACTTCCGAGCTTCGCGCGATTTTCCGCACCTTCCCCGACCTTTTTTTCCGCCTCGATGCGAAGGGCAGCATCCTGGAATTCCAGTCTCCGGATCCAAACGATCCGCGCCGCAGTGAGTTGATCGGCAAACGCATGCAGGACGTCATGGCCTGCGACGGTCAAGACCGGCTCGGCCCCGCGATTGAAAAAGTCCTCAAGAAGGGCGCCACGGTTACGGTGGAATTCCCGCTCAACACTCGCATCGGGCAGCAGCACTTTGAGGCCCGCCTCGCGCCGGGTCATTGGGGCGAGGTCATTGTGCTGGTCCGCAACATCAACGAGCGGAAGGAAGCCGAGGAAAAACTGCAGCGCTTCGCCGAAGAGCTCGAAGAGAAGAACGGGAAGCTTGCATCCGCTTTGGTTGCGGCTCGCGAAGCCACACGGTTGAAAAGCAACTTCCTCGCGAACATGAGTCATGAGATTCGCACGCCCATGAACGGCGTGCTCGGCATGACGGAGCTTCTGCTCGCCAGCGGTCTCAATTCCGAGCAACGTGATTACGCCGAGATGGTCAAGCAGGCTGCGGACGGTCTGCTCCGCATCATTAACGACATCCTCGATCTGTCGAAGATTGAGGCCGGCAAGCTCAAAATCGAATCGGTGCCGTTCGATCCGGAAAACGCCGTCGAAGCGGCGCTGGCCTCCATCACGCTTCAGGCGCAGGCCAAAGGACTCACGGTGCAGTCTGAGATCGATCCCGGCGTCCCTCGCAATTTGCGCGGCGACCCTGGACGCCTTCGCCAGGTGATGACGAACCTGCTCGGCAACGCCGTCAAGTTCACGGAGCGCGGCGGTGTGACGCTCCGGCTCGAATTGGCCGGCGAGACGCCCGACACCTGCACGCTGCGTTTTAAAGTGGAAGACACGGGCGTCGGGATTCAGCCCGAGCAGTTCCCGAAGCTGTTCCAGAGTTTCGTGCAGGGCGACGGCTCATCGACTCGCCGCTTCGGAGGCACGGGCCTGGGACTGTCCATCTCGCGGCAGCTCGTCGAAATGATGGGCGGCGATATCGGCGCCAATTCGAATGCTGGTGGCAGCGGCAGCATTTTCTGGTTCACGGCGATTGTGGAAAAATACGGCGCCAAAGACGCCGCGCCCCCTGTCACCGACGAGTGGGCCGGCCTCAAGAACGAAAAGGTGCTGATCGCCAGCGACACGGCGCGGGCCGTTGCCATCATCCGCCGCAATCTCGACGCCTGGGGCTGCCGCTATGCCGAGGTCGCGAGCGGCGAGCACGTCTTGCCCCAGCTCCGGCAGGCGGCGCTCGAGGGCAACCCTTACCGCATTGCTTTGATCTCGCTCGATCTGCCCGAGATGGATGGCTTCGCGGTGGGCCGCGCGATTAAGTATGACGCAGTCACTCGCGATACGATCCTGATCGCGCTCGCGTCCGCGCCAATGCGCGACCAGGTGCTGGCCATGCGCGCCATCGGTTTCGCGGATTGCGTCAGTGAGCCGATCCGCCCGATCGAGCTGCATGGTGCGATGCTTGAATCGATCGACGCCGGGGCGCACCCCGATGCCGCCGCGCGCTCGCTGGTTCGGGCCGCAGGACGAACCGAGCCTGTCCGCGTGCTTCTCGCCGAAGACAACTCGGTCAACCAGAAGTTCGCTTTGCGGCTGCTCGAGCGCGCAGGTCTCAAGGTGGATACCGTCCTCAACGGCCGCGAAGCTGTCGAGGCAGTCAGCAAGGCGCACTACGACCTTGTGCTGATGGACATCCAGATGCCGCACATGGACGGTCTCGAGGCGACGGCGGAGATCCGGAAGTCCGAAGCGAACGGTACGCGGACACCGATCGTTGCGCTCACGGCTTGCGCGATGGAAGGCGATCGCGAGCGCTGCATCGCCGTCGGCATGGACGACTACATCAGCAAGCCGTTCAACTCGCAGGTGCTGCAGGAGGCGCTCGACCGCTGGATCGGACCGCTCAATCTGGAACCGCCGCCCGCTTTGGACACCAGGTCACGCGAAGCGCCGCCCGAACCGAAAGCGCGCGCCGCGGCCGCGGGCAGCACGCAAACGGAGGACGGCGGGTTCCGCTGGGAGTGGTGAGCGTTCGTCGTATCGCGACCTGGCCGGCGCTCAATGTGCTCCACCGCGGAAAAACCCTGGCCCGTTTATCATTCTTCCCGAAAGTAAGTGCTATTGTTCGCACGCTGCATAGCGAGTGTCGGGCAATTGAAAAAAGGACTGGATCTGCTGCGGCAACCGTTGGAGCGCGTGCAGGCTGGAGAGGAGAAGCATCCGCAGATCATCTTTGGTTCGAGGAGATCGGCGG
>JBOGMR010000085.1:0-8311 GCA_050746825.1 Bryobacteraceae bacterium
GCGTGAAGGGCACCGCGCGCAGCATGGGCGTCGACGTGGTCTGATTACCGCTCGTCCGGCAATTCAGTCGCCGAGACAATCGCCGAGCCGGTCTGGAACTTGCGAAAATCTCTGTAAGTCACCTCGATATTCGCGCTCATTTTCTTGACCAGCCCGAGACGCCCGGACGCTGCCAGGTGAACGCTGCGCGGCAGCCACACTTCGTCGTTGATCCTCTGCTGCTCGACTTCAACCCGCGCGCCTTTCCCGATGCGCGCCAGGAACCATCCAAACGAGATGGTGTCAATCGCCTCGGCTTCGGCGCGCACCCAGTAGTAGCCGGCCTTATCGATCCATAGCTTGCCCTTGAATTTCGAAAACAATTTCGCGCGGCTGTCTCTGAACTGATACCCGGGACGCGGCGTGCCCTCGAGGACCCAGACGGCGCGGTTGTCCCGCACCTCCTCCCCCAGCAAGCGGAACTCGAAGGCATCTGGAATCTCCAGAAAGACCTTGCGCCGCTTCTCGCGATTCTTCTGCCACTCGGTCAGCCTCTTCTGGCGCTGCGCTTCGGTTTCCTTCTGCCTCTCCGCGATGCTCTTTTCCAGCTTGCGCTGTTCTTTACGCTCTTCGTCCGCGGAAAGCGGCTTGTCATTGCGCGCGATCAGCCGGCGGAACGGCGAACCTTCGAGCATGGTGATGTCGAAGGTTTCCGATTCGGGCGGCTTCGGATTTCCGCGTCCGTCGAACTCGCGCTCGACGATGTGCTCGACGAACGTGTACATTCGCGCGCGTTTCCAGTTCTCTTCGTCCATCACCACCGACCGCCGGACGATGGCATCCGCGTCCGGAACTTCGGCCTGAGCGGCTGCGTACAGCAACAAGACGAGCAGCGATCGCATACCTTGTAATACGCACGCAGGACCGGCAAGGTTGCTGCTGATGGGCCGGCGACGGTCTGAACGCGATGACGTTGGCGCGGCCTCGGTCTTGACGCGGCGCTCGCGCCGATCGGTAGGCTACCGGCTGATGCGGTGCTGTGTGGCGCGCTCGCCGTGTGGCGATTCCGCTGGGAAGCGGAGTAAGATGTCAGCACCGTGACCAATTTCATCCGTACGCTGATCGTCTTAACTGCCTGCGTCAGCCACGCTCAGGACTTCCACCTGAAGGATGGCGACCGCGTCGTCTTCTACGGCGACAGCATCACCGATCAGCGCCTCTACACCACGTTTGTCGAAACGTACGTCGTCACGCGCTTTCCCAAAATGAGCGTGACGTTCGTTCATTCCGGCTGGGGCGGCGACCGCGTCACCGGCGGCGGCGGAGGCGGCGCCAGCGAGCGCTTGACTCGCGACGTCGCGGCCTACAAGCCGACGGTCGCCACGATCATGCTTGGGATGAACGACGGACGCTATCGCGCTTTCGACGATCAGATCTTCGACATCTACTCGACCGGGTACCGCCAGATTGTCGAACGCCTCAAGAAAGCGCAGCCCGGGCTGAGGATCACGGCGATCGAACCATCGCCCTACGATGATGTGACGCGCGCGCCCGGCTTCCCCGGCGGTTACAACGCAGTGCTGCTGCGATACGCGAAGTTCATTCGCGAGCTGAGCGCGAAGGAGGGACTGACGGTCGCGGATCTGAACGGGCCCGTCACTGCCATGCTCGAGCGCGCGAAGGCGTCGAACCTCGAGGTCGCGCGGCGGATCATCCCGGATCGCGTCCACCCCGGCGCCGCGGGGCACTTGATTATGGCCGAATCGCTGCTCAAGGCGTGGCGCGCGCCGGCCCTGGTCAGCACGGTCGAACTCGACGCGGGAGCCAAGCGCGTGGCGAAGCCGGAGAACAGCTCCGTCACCGGCGCGCAGTTCGGCAACGTGATTTCGTGGACGCAACAGGATACCGCGCTTCCGATGCCGGTTGACCTGAGCGAAGGCGTGATGGCGCTAGCGCTGCGATCGTCGGATTTCATGGACGCGATGAACCGGCAAATCCTGAAAGTCACCGGCCTCGCCGCAAGCAAGCACACGCTGCGCGTCGACGACGAGGAAGCCGCGACGTTCACCGCGGCCCAACTCGCCGAAGGCGTCAACCTCGCCGGCCTGAAAACGCCGATGTGGGCGCAGGCCGCCCAGGTCCACCAACTCACGCTGAAACATGCCGCCATCCACCAGGCGCGCTGGCGCAACGTGCAGGTTCCCTTACAGTTTGAAAAACCCGACGGCGTCGACGCAGCGCTGGCGGCGCTCGATTCAGTCGAGGCGGATCTGGTGCGGCGGCAGCGCGCGATGGCTCAGCCCAAGCCGCACAAGTTCGAGCTCGCTCCCGGCGACTCCGCCTTCAAGCCCATCTTCACCGGCAAGGATCTCAGCGGCTGGCACATCAGCCAGGTGAATGCTCACGGCAATACGCAGGGCTGGAAGGTAGAGAACGGCGCGATCACCGGCGCCCAGGATGCGCCCAAGAACGGCGGCATTCTGCTGACCGATCGCAAGTACAGGAATTTCGAGGTGTCTCTCGAGGTGAACCCCGATCCCGGCTGCGACAGCGGACTGTTCCTGCGCGCGACCGAGAAGGGCGAGGCGTATCAGGTGCTGCTCGACTATCTGGACGGCGGCGTGATCGGCGGCATTTACGGGGAGAAGCTCGAGGGCGTGCGCGGTTTCGCGCCGAACTGGCAGGACTGGTACAGGCGCGGCGACTGGAATCACCTGCGCGCGCGGATCGAAGGCGAAGTCCCGCGCATCCAGGTGTGGCTCAACGGCGTCAAGATCACCGATTGGCGCGATACGGAGAATCACCTGCCCGGCCGCGCCACCGACGGCATGATCGCGGTACAGGTGCACGGCGGGAATCGCTGGATCCCGGGTGGTAAGCATCGCTTCCGGAATCTGGCGGTGAGAGAGTTGCGCTGAACGATGCCAGCCGATGTGGCGGCGCCAGCGCGTCCCGCAGAAATCCCGGCGCCATCGCGGCTCACAAGGTCATGGTCTGCTCAGAAGCAAAGCCCTCTCGCTGATAGTATGAACGCTCGCTAGTTCACTGACGTAGCAGGGCTGCTTCCTCGAGCGAAATCACCTCGGGTCCCGGCGCACGATCCCCATCCTCGCCATCCTTACGTTGCATTCGCTTCGCCGTCTTCTCGCGCTGTTTCTCAGCACGGGCCATTTCTTTTTGTCGTTTCTTGAATGTCGTACGCGATCTCGTAGCCATAGGGATCACTCCTTTTATTCTATTTCGGCGCTCGAACTGCAAGCCGGAACACGCACCGCCTTAGCCAGACCGATCATCTGCAAGCACCGGATCGCCATCCAGCTCATGTCGATCTCATACCAAGCCAGTCCATGGCGGGCCGAGGTCGGATGAGCGTGATGATTATTGTGCCAGCCCTCGCCAAAGCTCAGCAGCGCCACAAACCAATTATTCCGCGAGTCGTCGCGGGTAGCAAACCGGCGTCCGCCCCAAAAGTGAGTCAGAGAGTTGACCATCCAGGTTGCATGCAATCCCATGGTAACCCGGAAGAAGACTCCCCAGAGAAGCATCGATACGCCGCCGAAAACCAGCAGCAGGATCGCAAGCGTCACCAGCGGCAGGTAGTTGTACTTCGAAAGCCAGACCAGGAACCGATCCTTGCAGAGGTCCGGGGCATAGCGGGAGCACTCCGTGGTGCTGCTGTGCGTCGCATCACCGAAAATCATCCAGATGATGTGCGACCACCACTTGCCGTCGCGCGGCGTGTGAGGATCGCCTTCCTTGTCTGAGAACTGGTGATGGATGCGGTGGATCGAAACCCATGAGATCGGACCACCCTCCAGCGCGAGCGTCCCACATACCGCGAGAGAATACTCGATCCACTTCGGCGTCTGATAGGAACGGTGTGTCAGTAGACGATGGTACCCCATTCCGATGCCAAAGCTCAACGAGACCCAGTAGAGGAGCGCGGCGGTCAAGAGAGCGGGCCAGGTAAAAAAGAAAAAGGCGGCGACAGCCCCCGTATGGAGAACGATGAAAACGATCACCGAAATCCAATTGATTCCATCCCGATTCACCAACGGCGTAGTTTTAGCGTTCATTCTGTTCTGGACCAGGGCACGCCTGCAAAAAGGAAAAAAGGGCGGCGGTTGGAAGCACCGCCCAAACTAAGCTGTTTTACCAGCGGTTGTTCATCCGCGAACCGCCGCCTTTGCTGCGATACCCGCCACCGCCACCGCGGTCTTCTTTCGGACGGGCTTCGTTGACGTTCAGGGTTCTGCCGTCCAGTTCCCTGCCGTTGAGAGCTGCGATCGCGCGTTCGGCTTCGTCGTTCACACTCATTTCAACGAATCCGAACCCTCTGGCCCGTCCCGTTTCCCGGTCGGTTACGAGGCTGACTTTGTCGACGGTGCCGTACGCTTCAAACAGGGATCGAATCGAATCTTCGGTTGCCCCGAAACTGAGATTGCCTACGAAAATGTTTTTCACTCTTGAGTCTCTTTCTGAAATTTGCAGAACGCAAATCGCGGGCAGGACTAGACAGAGGCGGTTAGGCCGGACTATACAAGAGGTGCCTGAAATTGGCAGGACTGGCAAACTTACATTCGTAATGATGACACAAGAAGGCTGGCGATGCAAGGCTTGGTAGTCCGCTAATCGAAGAGCCGCTGTGATTTTGCGGTTGCCAGTCCCGCGATATCCTGTAAGAGCCATGAAACGCCGCACCCTCATCCGGTCGGCGCTGGGAGCATCGGCGGCTTCCGCGCTGCCCGTCCCGCTGCTGCCGCAAGCACCCAGGCCAGCCGAAGAAACGCCGGCCCTTGCCACCGCTTCGCCCGACGGAGTCGCATCGGCCGCTCCGCGCTTTTTCTCCGCGCAGGAGCTCGCCGCGCTCCGCCGTCTGGGTGACATCCTGGCGCCCGCGCAATCCGCGACCCCCGGCGCGGTTGAAGCGGGCGCAGCCGAATTCCTCGACTTCCTGATCTCGGAATCGCCCCCCGGCAGGCAGACGCTCTACCGCGCCGGGGTGCGGCGGCTCAACCAGGAAGCCCGCACGCGCTACGGCAAGCCGTTCGCGGAAATCACCGCCCCGCAGGCCGAGGCCATCCTCGCGCCGCTCGGCGCCGCCTGGACGTACCACGGCCCGTCCGACGCATTTGCCCGCTTCCTGCTCTCGGCCAAAGACGACTTCATCCAAGCCACCATGAACTCGCGCGAGTTCGTCACTGCCGTCTCAGGACGCAGCCGCCAGGGCGGCGGCACCGGCGTCTACTGGCTCCCCATCGAGTAACCGGAATGAAGACCGGCCACGAAGTTCTCATCATCGGCTCCGGCGCCTCGGGCGGCATGGCGGCGCATGTGCTCACGCAGAAGGGCGTCAAGTGCCTGATGCTCGACGCCGGTCCCGCGGTCGATTTCGAGCGTCATCGCGTGCTGAAGCCCGTGCACGAGCTCCCCTATCGCGGATTCGGACGCCCCGGGCGATTCCCGCACGTCACGCAGGCGAACGAATTCAACGCCAACCTCTGGGCCGACGAAAAGCAGAACCCCTACACGTACGATCCGAAAGATCCTTATTATTGGGTGCGGGTGCGCCTCATCGGCGGCAAGACGCTGATCTGGGGCCGCGCCTCGTGGCGGCTGAGCGACTACGAATTCAAGTGCCGCGATCACGACGGCTTCGGCGACAACTGGCCGATCGAGTACAAGGACCTGGCGCCCTACTACGATCGCGTCGAGCCCATCTTCCGCGTCACCGGCCGCAAGGAGGGCCTGCCGCAACTGCCCGACGGCGTTTTCATCGACGACACGTCGCGCGACACTCCCAGCGTCGAGCGGTTCATCCAGTCCGCGCGCCGCATGAAGATTCCGGCCACCAAGCCGCGCCGCTCCAGCGGCCAGCTCGCGAGCTCGATGAATCTGCTGCTGCCGGGGGCGCTGGCCACGGGCAATCTTACGATCGTGCCGAACGCCATCGTGCGCCGCATCACCACCGATCGCGCGACGGGCCTCGCAAACGGCGCGGATTTCGTCGATCGCCGCACCCAGCGCGACTATCACGTCCCGGCGCGGGTCGTTGTGCTCGGCGCATCGTGCCTCGAATCGACGCGCATCCTGCTCAACTCCGAAATCGCCAATTCGAGCGGCGTCCTGGGCCACTACCTGTTCGACCAGTTCTACATCAAGAACGTGATCCAGTGCATCGTGCCGGAAGCCCGCAACGGAGCCGGGCGCAACCTGATGGGCGGCGGTGGATACATCGTGCGCTTCCGCAACCTCCAGACGCGCGAAAAGAACTTCCTGCGCGGCTACGCCTACGACTTCCATAGCGGCGGCACTCCCGCGCCGAAGTACTTCCCGCTCTACGGCGCCGAGCTGCAGAAGCAAATGGCGGCTGTCACCGGCGCCGGCTTCGGCATGACCACGATGGGTGAGGTGCTGCCACGGAAAGAGAATTTCGTCCGTATCAATAAGGATGTCCGCGACGCCTGGGGAATTCCGGCTCTCCACATTCAGCACCGCTACACCGGCAACGAGTACGAGATGGCGAAGGATTCGATGAACGTCGCCGAAGAGCTTTGCCGCGGCGCTGGCTTCGAAGTGCTCGCCAGGCACGCGCAAATGGCGCCGCCCGGCGAGAGCATTCACGAGCTGGGCTCGTGCCGCATGGGCCGCGATCGGAAAACGAGCGTGCTCAATCGCTTCAACCAGTCGCACGACGTCAAGAATCTGTTCGTCGTCGATGGCAGCGCCTTCGTTTCGGGCGGGGCGCAAAACCCGACTCTAACCATCCTGGCGCTCACCATGCGCGCCTCGGAATATCTCGCCGGGCAGATGCGCACGCGAGAGATTTGAGGGCATACTGAGGGTATGCGAATTCTCGTAGTCGAAGACGAGAAGCGAATCGCGGACTTCCTGTGCCGCGGCCTGCAGGGGGCCGGATACGCTGTAGACGCCGCTCCGAGCGGTACGAACGCGCTCGACTGCGTCCACTCGACCGACTACGACCTGGTCATCCTCGACCTGATGCTGCCGGACATGGACGGGCTGACGGTGCTCGAAAAAATCCGGAACCGGAAAACGAGCCCGCCGGTGCTCATCCTGAGCGCGCGCGGCGCCGTCGACGACCGCGTCAAGGGCCTCGAGCAGGGCGCCGACGATTACCTGACCAAACCGTTTGCGTTCGTCGAATTGCTCGCGCGCGTGCGTGCGCTGCTGCGTCGCGGACAGCCCGCGCCGGAGAAATTGCAGGTCGACGATCTCACCGTGGACTGCACCCGGCGCAAAGTCATACGCGGCTCCGAAGCCATCGAGCTCGCCCCCAAGGAATTCGGCATTCTGGAATACCTGATGCGCAACAAGGGCCGCCCGCTCAGCCGAACCATGATCGTCGAACATGTCTGGGACATGGACTATGACGGGCTCACGAACATCGTCGACGTCTATATCCGCCACCTGCGCAGCAAGATCGACGACAAGTGGCCGCGCAAGTTGATTCAGACGGTGCGCGGAATCGGCTACATGATCGAAGCGCCGGAGAAGCCGGAAAAGGCGGCGGAGAAGGCTGTCGAAGAGCAGCTCGAGGAGAGGCGCGGGTAGGATGCTGGGCCAGCGCATCAGGAATTTGTCTCGCGGGTTGCGGTTCCGGCTCACGCTCAGCTATGCGCTGTTCTTCACCCTGCTGCTCGCGGTCGCGGGGGTCGCGTTCCACGGCTATCTCATCTACAGCCTTGATCGGAGCATGCGGGACGTGCTCGACAACGAGTGGGCCGCGATGAAGGGTTACCTCAAGATCAGCAAAGGTAAGGCCGATTGGATGTTCGATCAAAACGACGAAGAAGAGCGGTTCATCGTCGGGCGGCTGCGGCGCGTCTACCTGCTGGCGAACGCGAAGGGCGAGGTGCTCGAGTATTCGGAATGGTACGACTGGATCGGCGTGGACCCGCCCGAGGCCATCCGCCAGATGGTGCAGACCGCCATGAAGGATCCGAAGATCGCTTTCTGGCGTACCAGCCGGGACAGCGATGGCGATCCGTTCCTGATCCGTGCGGGTGTGGTCTTCGCCGATGATAAAGTGCACGAACCCTACTTTGTGGCGATCGGACGGTCTCTCAAACAGAATGAGGATATCCTTCGCGGGTTCACCAGGCCTTTCGTGTTTCTGACGACGATCGTGATTCTGGCCGGCGGCTGGCTGGGCTGGCTGCTGGCGGGCAGGGCGCTCCGGCCGGTGGCGGAAGTCACGCGGGCCGCGGCGCGCATCTCCGGCTCCAACTTCAGTCTTCGCATTCCTAACCGCGGCGCCGAAGACGAGCTCGACTATCTGATCGATACGTTCAATCGAATGATCGAGCGC
>JBOGMR010000086.1:0-4773 GCA_050746825.1 Bryobacteraceae bacterium
CCGCCGATCTCCTCGAACCAAAGATGATCTGCGGATGCTTCTCCTCTCCAGCCTGCACGCGCTCCAACGGTTGCCGCAGCAGATCCAGTCCTTTTTTCAATTGCCCGACACTCGCTATGCAGCGTGCCAACAATAGCACTTACTTTCGGGAAGAATGATATGTCGCACACCTGATGCAAAGTGCGCCTGTCGCGACATAGATCGCGAAAGTAGCGGCGAGCGCTCTCCACCGCCGCCGCCCTTGTGGGTGTAATATGACCCTATGCAACGACGTGATTTGCTCAAGTCCGCGGCTACGACCGCGGCAGGGTTCACGATCCTCCGGAGCGGAACGCTGCGCGGCCAGAACGCCCCGAGCAACAGGCTCAACATCGCCCTCATCGGAGTATGGGGCCGGGGAACCGCACATTACGCCACCTTGAGAAACAACAACGTGGTGGCGTTGTGCGATGTCAACGATCTCCGGACCAAGGAAGCCCTGCAGATTTTCCCCAAAGCGAAGACCTACTCGGACTGGCGCCGGTTGCTCGACCAGAAAGACGTCGAAGCGGTGATTATCTGTACCGCGGATCATCACCACGCATTTATCGCCAACTGGGCGTTGAATCGCGATATGCACGTGTTCTGCGAGAAGCCGCTCGGCATCTCGATCGAGGAAGTGCGCACCGTGCGCGCGAATTATCTGAAGCGCAAGGCCAAGCTGGCCACGCAGCACGGCACCCAGCGTCACGCCTTCCCCAACTTCGAGCGGCTCCGCGAATTGATTCTGGATGGAGCGATCGGCGAATTAAAAACCGTGCATAGCTGGGATGCCCGGCAACTTCCCAGGCCGGGATACCCCGTCGCCGAAGGCCAGCCGCCTGCGTCGCTGCACTACGAGCAGTGGATCGGGCCGTCGCCGTACCATCCGTACAGCCCGCAGTATTTCGGCGGGTCGTCGGGCTTGAATTGCCTGTTCTGGAATATGTACAGGGATTTCGGTGTAGGTCAAATGGGCGACATGGGCGCGCACACGATGGATCTGGTCTGGAACGTAATCGATGCAGGGGCGCCGACCGCCGTCGAGGTCGACCAGGAAGTGAGCGATAAGTACAACCCGGATATCTGCCCCGTGAAGTTGAAGGTGAGCTTCGAGCATCCGGCGAATCGGT
Source organism: Bryobacteraceae bacterium (assembly GCA_050746825.1). Taxonomy (GTDB): domain Bacteria; phylum Acidobacteriota; class Terriglobia; order Bryobacterales; family Bryobacteraceae; genus JBOGMR01. The sequence goes on from JBOGMR010000086.1 coordinate 1,152, forward strand.
GGCGAGGGCCGCTGACGGCGGTTTGGTATCAGGGTGGACTCAAGCCGGACGCTCCGAAGAATTACATCGATGTAGCGAGGATTCCGAACGGGGCGATTTTTGAAGGCACCAAGGGCAGCATTCTCGCCGACTTCACCTCGCGGCTGATTATTCCGAACAACGACGACGGCGATTTCACCTACTACAAGCGGCGCGCGACGGATCAGCTTCTGCCGCTGATCGGCGGTACGGGGCAGGTCACGCAAGCGCCTGCCGCCGGTGGCCGTGGCCCAGGTGGCCCAGGTCGCGGCGGAGCAGGAGGTCGTCCGGGTGCGCAAGCAGCTCGCCTTCCCGCTGGAATGACGGCGATGCCCAACGCGACGCCCGGCCCGAACGGGTTCCCGGCGATCCAGCTCATGGAGAGCGGGATCCCGGCGGCTGTGGGACTTCCGAACACCAGCGTGCAGGCGATCCTGGAGGCGGAGAGAAGCGGGGCGCCCGGTCCGCGAGCCGACGTGTTTCAGACAGAGTGGATCGACGCCTGCAAAGGAAAGAGCAACAACGTCGTGCACGGCACGAGTAGCAAGACGCACTGCGACTTCGATTACTCAGGCAGCATGATGGAACAGATGTTGCTCGGCCTGGTCGCTCATCGCGCAGGGAAGAAACTGCAGTATGACCGGGCGGCTGGACGCGTGACAAATGCGCCGGAAGCGAACGATTACCTCAAGAGAACGTACCGGCCGAACTGGACGTTGAACGGTTGAAGAAACCGGCTAATTGTTTTTGTTCGCTCCCAATAGCCGATACTCGATCTTGCGCAAAGCCCCGCTGGTCGCGTAAGAAGCAAATCCGAAGGGCGCCGACAGTTTGATCTCCCCGTGACGGAGATCAATCGAACGCCCTGCGATCACGACGTTGACGACTGGCTTGTCGTCGATCCAGGCCCTGATCCGATCGTCCGTCACCACGAGGCGCAGCGCGTACCATCGGCCGTTCTCAAAAGTGAAGTACGATCTGGTTTCGTTATCTGAGGCGTCCCACCCGTCGATGCTGGAAAGTCCGACGATGTCGCCGCCCCAGCCTCCGGTGACCCACGTGCAAAACGAGTCACGCACCGGGAACGTCATGCTGGCGAAGAAATCATTCCCTTGTTGCCGCATGCCTTCCAGCCGGACCTCATAGTTGGATTTTGGAAACGAACCGGCCCAAGTGATCCCCGTCATGGGCATGCCGGGGGCGAGGACGATCGTGCCATTCTCAACGCGAGCCTGGCCGCGGCCGGTGAAGGCCGTTTCCCGCCAGCCCTGAAGCGATTTCCCATCAAATAGCGGCTGCCATTCACCGGGCTTGGATGGCTGGGCGTACGCCGCGGCCAGGCTCACGAACGCCGCTAAAAGCGCTACCGGCATGTCCCTGAGTGTAACCTTTTCCCTCTCCCCCGGTATTCTAAGTTGAAAGCCAATGAGCTGGCCATCGGACGAGACGGTGATGCGGGATGTGCGGGCGGGCAGCGTGCAAAAGCTCGCGATTCTGTTCGACCGCCATCACATCAAGCTTTTCCGCTTTTTCCTGCGAATGACAGGCGACTCGCACTGGAGCGAGGACCTGGTGCAGGAAGTCTTCGTCCGGATGCTGCGCTACCGCGCGACCTTCCGGGAGGACGGCGGGTTCACGGCCTGGATGTACCGGATCGCGCGGAACGTCCACACCGATCAGGCCAAGCCGCGCGGGTGGGAAGCGCCGCTCGCCGAGGGCTGGGACGCGCCGTCGCCGCCGGAACCATCGCCGGAACACGACGAGAACCTGGCCCTGGTGCGGAAAGCTCTGATTCGGCTGCCCGCCGACAAGCGCGAGTTACTCGTGCTGGCGCGGTTTCAAGGACTGAAGTACGAGCAGATCGCCGCGATCCTCGAGTGTGAAGTGGGTGCGGTCAAGGTGCGGGTATTTCGCGCGCTGCGGAGCCTGCGTGAGATTTATTTCGAGCTAGCGGGAGAGAAGGCGTCATGAATTGCGATGAAGCGCGCGAAGTGCTGCTGGGCGGCGCCGAGAGTGCGGCGTTCCATGAACATCTGGAAGATTGCGCGGCTTGCCGGGAGGACGCAGCCATGTGGCGGCAGCTCGGCTCATTGCCGGAAGAACTGCCGAGTCCGATGCTGCGCAAGCGGTTCCAAACCATGCTGGCCGCGGGGCAGGGACACCGCTGGAGTCCGATGCTGATCGCGGCGCAAGCCGCCGCCGCAGCAGTCATTTTCGTCGCAGGATGGGTCCTGGGTCAGTCGCGGGCACAGGATGCGCCTCCGCCGCGCACCGACGTGCCCGAGCTGCGAGCTGAAGTCAAGAGCCTGCGCGAGATGGTGGCGCTGTCTTTGATGCAGCAGTCGTCGGCCAGCGAGCGGCTGCGCGGCGTTAACTTCAGCACTCGTGTGGATGGGCCGGACGCGGAAGTCCTGAGCGCGCTGCTCGACACGCTTCGCGCCGATCCCATCGTCGACGTACGCCTCGCTGCTGTGGACGCGTTGCGCCGTTACTCGCGTGACGCCAACGTCCGGCGGGGCGTCGCTCAGGCGCTCGCGGCGCCGCAATCGCCGCTTGTCCAGATGGCGCTCATCGATCTGCTCGTGGAAATGGGCGAGCGGCAGGGAGTGCCGGTGTTGCGGAACGTGGGCCAGGAAGGCAGTTACGACAGCGCCGTCCGCGAGCGGGCCAGGTCGGCGCTCGGCGAGTTGCGCGCCAAGGGGGTGCAATGAATCGAATAATCGGTCTTTCGCTGTTGACGGTATGCGCCTTCGCGCAGCAGCAACAGAGCCGGACGACTCGGCACAGCTTTTCATTCCCTGCGCCTGGTGAAACCAGGCGAATTGAGATCGACAATATTTGGGGTTCGATTCGCGTAACGGGTTACGACGGAACGACAGCGGAAGCCGAGGTCGTCGAGAGTGTTCGCGCGGAATCGAACGAACGCGCCGAAGCCGCACGGCGCGAAGTGCGTCTGGACGTTACGCAAAAGGGCAACACGGTGCTGCTCTATGTGGACGGGCCGTTTCGATGCCGGTGCGACGAAGGGTTTTCCTCGCGCGGGTGGCGCGACAGAGATTACCGGGTTCGTTACGACCTCACGCTGCGCGTGCCCCGCGACACGTTTCTGTGGCTGCGGACCGTAAACGAGGGCGAGATCCACGTCGACGACACGACCGGCGATTACGACATCAAGAACATCAATGGCGGAGTCGAAATGAACGGGGTGTCCGGCTCCGGACGCGCCTATGCGCTGAACAAGCCGCTGAAAGTGACGTTCCGCACAAACCCTCGCTCCGCATCGTACTTCGGGTCGTTGAACGGGAAGGTGGATCTTTACTTCCGGCCGAACCTCTCGGCCGACTTCCGCATGAAGACGTTCAACGGAAAGATCTATAGCGATTTTGAAATGACGGCGTTGCCGCGACTGGCCGTGCGCGAAGAGCGCGAAGGCGGGCGGCGCATCTTCCGCGCGGACCGTTACACACGGGGCCGCGTCGGCGCCGGAGGTATCGAGATCGAGCTCGATGGCTTTAATGGAGAGATGGCGATACACAAATTGGAGGCCCAATGAAAGAGTTGGCGAAGAAGTTGATTTGGTTGTTGGCTGTTGCCGCGGCGGCTC
>JBOGMR010000087.1:0-4223 GCA_050746825.1 Bryobacteraceae bacterium
CCGGCGAACAGGTTTCGTTTTCACTCGCCGCGGATGGCAGCGTGGCCCGCCTGCGTTTTCTTGGAATGGATTTCACGCGCGCCGCTGTGCGTCTTGATTACGACAGGCTGGCGGCGAAGATCGTGGACGCGCTCAAGCTCGAGGGCGGCGAGCGCGTGGTGGCGCTCTACGATCCAAACGTGCTGGCCGGGCTCCTTTCCCCACTCAAGAGCCGCATTCGCAGCCTCGCGGCACTGCGCGTTGAGGAAGCCGGCAATCTCGATGCCGCCGACGTTCTGCTCATGCTTCCGCTCGCCTCCGGCAACGCCCGCGTTCCGGCGATCCCGGCCTGGATCGACAAGGGAGGCGCCCGCCGGGCGATTCACTTCCATTGGGCCGACGGGACGCGGCGAACCGATGGCCTCGCCGGCGAACACTCTGCCGGCTTCGACGCGCTCTATCAGGACGCACTGGACGTGGATTACCGGATGATGGCGGCGCGGCAGCAGCGCGCGATCGAAATCCTGCGCTCGGGAACAGCGCGTGTGCGCACACCGGCCGGCACCGATTTCATGTTTCGCGTAGGTGCGAGGCCGTTCAACCGGCAGCTTGGCGATGCCTCCGCGGCGGCGATGCGAACCGCACGAATCCGGGTGGATCGCGACATCGAACTTCCGGCGGGTGTGCTGCGTGTCGCCCCGGTCGAAGAGTCGGCGAGCGGCGTGATCGTGATTCCCGAAGCGCGCTTCGGAGAGACGGTGGCGAAGAAGATTGCGCTCCAGATAGATAACGGCCGTATCACGCGCATTCGCGCTGAAGCCGGCCAGCAGGCTGTCGAAGCCGCGCTGGCGGCCGGTGGCCCTGCCGCCATGAGTTTTCGCGAGTTCGGTTTGGGCTTTAATCCGAAGTTGATGCCCGCGGCCGGCAGCTCGATCATGCCCTACTACGGCTACGGCGCCGGAGTCATCCGCCTGAGCCTGGGCGACAACGAAGAGCTGGGCGGCAACGTGCGCGGCGGCTTTGCGCGCTGGTTCTTCTTCGCCGACGCGACGGTCCACGTCGATGGGAAATACCTGGTGCGCGACGGGCGCCTGGAGTGAACGGCGATTGCCCTGACGGCCGTCTACTCGTCCTTAATCATTTTGGTCAGCCGCTTCAGCCTCGACTTTAATTCCTCGCTCGCCTCCGTGATCTGGTTGGTGTCGTAGATCACACGGGGCGTCATAAAGACGACCAGCTCCGTTCGCTCGGAGCTGAGTGACTTGGCGCCAAAAGCCGCGCCGATGACCGGCAGCCGATGCAGAATCGGCACTCCACTCGAACTGTTTGTGCTGGTCTCCTGGATAATGCCGCCGATCGCGATCGTATCACCGTCCTGCACGGTGACCTGCGTCGTCACGTTGCGCTTTGAGAATGAGGGCGACTTGATGGCTGAGTCGGCCGAAGGAGCTACCGGCGCGCTCACTTCCTGGTTGATCATCAGCGTTACGATTCCGCTGGGATTCACGCGCGCCGTGATCTGAAGCTGCACGCCGGTGTTGCGGTTGGCGACGGTGTTGGTGAACAGCGAACTTCCGCCCAACTGGGCTCCACTCAATCCTTGCGATGTCAGAGTGGGGACCTCGGAGCCCACGTTGATCGAGGCGGGGATGCTGTCGGTGGCGATGACCGCAGGCGCGGAAATCACTTTGGAGCGCCGGTTGTCTTCCTGCGTCGTGAGGAACGCGAGCAGTTCACGGGTTTGGCCGACCAGCAGTCCCGCCGTCAGCGCGAGGCCCGCACTGCTGCTGTTTCCGGTGACCAGCAGTGGGAATTTGCCATTGGCGCCTTCCGCCGAGCCTCTTTTTTGCAGAAATGCCCGGACGCCGCTCGCGAACGCGCCATTCAGCGAGACCTCGTAGATCTTGGCTTCAATCAGCACCTGGCGCGGCGCCACATCAAGCTGATCGAGGAGGCGGCGGATCTGTTCCCAATCCTGCGGCGATGCCTGTACCAGGATCGTGTTGTCAAACGGATTCGGAATCACGCGCGGCCCGGTGTAATTCTGCATGCCGCCGCCGCTGAGATACTGTCCGGTAAGATCTGCAGTGGGCGAAGCCGCGGTTCCCGGAGCGGCAGCGGTCGGAGTGCCGCCCGGCGTGGTCATGAACGGAATCGGCGCGCTCATCATCGGTGGAGCATAACCGCGATACCCGCCATACGGGCTCCCCATTCCGCCATAACCATAACCTCCGCCACCGCCGCCGTACGGCGGATAGCCGCCACCGTACCCGCCCGCGCCACCGCCTGCGCCATAGGTCGGAACATACGAGCCGGGTGAGGTCATGCTCTGCATGCCGCAGTTTCCACCCATCCCCATCCCCATCCCCATTCCGCCCATTCCGCCCCACCCGAACATCGGACCGTAAAGCTGCATGACGGCATTGGCGAGCGTCTCGGCGCATCCGTACTTCAGACGGTAGACGTAATTAGAAACCGTGCCGGCGGTAGCTTTCGCCGGGATGTCCAGCTTCTTGATCCACTTCTCTGCTTCGGCGAACACGCCCGGATTCGAGGACACCGCGATGATCGTGTTGATTCTATCCACTGGAAGGAAACGCACGGCGCCCGCCTTGTCGGAGAACGACAACGCACGGAAGATCGTCTCGAGCTCCTTCACGATGTCCGAGGGCCGTCCGTTTTCGACCTCGAACAGCCGCACCCGCTGGCTCGCGAGCGTGTCGTTATCGAACAGCGCGATGAGTTCCATGGTGCGCTTCATATTGCGCGCGTTGTCGAGGATCAGCAGCAGGTTGGCCGGCTCGTAACTCACCATCTTGAATCCCTCTCCCATGAAGGGTTCGAGGATCTTGGCCATCTCGGCAACGGTGACGAACTTGAGGAACACCAGATTCAGGGACAGACGATCGTCATCCGGCAGGTCCTTGCCGCCGATCGTTGGACTGAGAGCGAGCCGGGCCGCGTCCGCGACCAGCACGATGCGATAGAGGTCGCCGACCTGCACCAGCGTGGCGCCATTCATGCGCAGGATGGTCTCGAGGAGCTGACGCACGTCGACCGGTTTGATATCGCCGTACGTGTTGATCGTCACCGTGCCCTTGACTCGCGGATCGAGGATGTAGTTGAGCTTCAGCTTCTGGGCGAGGATGTCGATAACAGTCGTGAGCGAGACGTTGAAGAAGTTGAGGCCGCCGAGAACTCCGGGTTGAGCGGCCGCCGTTGTTGGAGGAGCGGCCGGCTGCGCGGGCGCGGGCTGCCCGGCTGCCGGTTGCGCTGCAGGCTGCGGGGGCGGCTGCGCCGGCGTCTGTGCGATCATGGCCGCCAGCACGGCGATGGAAGCCATCAGTCGCGGAAAAGATACGGTCATCGTAGTCCTCATTCCTTTTTGCGCGACCGCTCGAGCGCGGCCTTCTCAACCTCAGTCAGTTCAGACTTCTTACGTTCCCACTTGTAGGCGCCGAAGGGGCCGCTGCGCTCGAATTTCACGACATCGCCTTCTTCGACCGCGCGGATTTGCTCTTCCAGCTTGGGCTCCGGAGTCACAGAAGCGACGCCCGGCTTATCTTCGAAGCGAGAGACGCCAAACGGAGTTTTGCGATAAATCCACTTTTTCCCTTTCGCGTCTGTGTAGGTGTACGTTCCGGCGTCGACTTCTTTGGCGCCCGCGGGAATCGCGAGCGGCCGCGGCGCAGGAACGGGCTTCTTCGCCGTCGTCTTCTGTTCCGCCAGAGCAGCCATGGCGAGCATCAAGAATAAAGAAAGCATTCGTGGCATATGGTTTGTCCTTTACTTGGCCGGCTCCCAGCGGCAGGCGTTGCCGAACGGAGTCGGTGTGATCAGCTTCCGATAACCATCGGCGACCGTACCGGCCGGGGATGTGTCGCATGCCTGGCACGAGCGCAATCCGGCGCCGACGTCCACCCCGGGCCCGGGACGGCAGGCCGCTTGCGGCGGCGGGGGCGGAGCGGGTGTGCTTCCCGAAGCCTGTGGGGCAGGCGCATCCACCACCTGTACGTTGTCGCGGCGGTCGAGCAGCTCGTCGATCCTCTTGCGAATCGTCTTGTCCTCCCAGGCCAACACCAGCTCGCTGCCGTTGAGAGCAGTCAACTTGTATTCGCCGAAACGATCACCGACCCGCACGGCTTTCTGTGCCGCGCCGGCCTTTTCGGTGATCATGAAAATCGGACCATCGCCAAAATTCATCACGCCGTTCACGCTAGGTATAGCGGGCGGAGGTTTTGGGG
>JBOGMR010000088.1:0-3709 GCA_050746825.1 Bryobacteraceae bacterium
ACTGGGATGAGCTGCGCGCCGGACGGATCACGGAGGAAGACTGGTGCGAGATCGAAGGCTGCATCTCGCGCAGCGCGGGCCACTGCATGGTGATGGGTACGGCGTCGACAATGACCAGCATCGCCGAAGCGCTCGGCATGTGCCTGCCCGGATCGGCCAACATTCCGGCGGTGGACTCGCGGCGCATGGCGTCGGCCGAGCTCACCGGCGCGCGCATAGTGGAAATGGTGCGCGAAGATCTGCGGCCATCGAGAATCCTCACGCGCCAGGCGTTCGAAAATGCGATTCGCGTCGACATGGCCATCGGCGGCTCCACCAACGCGATCATCCACTTCGTCGCGATCGCCGGGCGGCTCGGCATCGACCTGCCGCTCAGCGCCTTTGACGATCTGTCGCGCACGACGCCCTTTCTGGTGAACGTCCGGCCGTCCGGGAAATATTTGATGGAGGACATGTTTTACGCGGGCGGGATTCCGGCCGTGATGGATGAGATCCGCAGTCTGTTGCATCTCGATGCCATTACGGTGACGGGGAAAACCCTCGGCGAAAACCTGAGTGTGGCGCGCTGCAACAATCGCGACGTGATCCGGCCGCTCGATGCACCGTTGCATCCGCAAGGTGGAACCGTCGTGCTATATGGGAATCTCGCGCCCGACGGTGCGGTGCTGAAGCAAACCGCCGCGTCGCCTGCGCTGATGCAGCATACCGGCCGCGCCGTGGTGTTCGAGAATCACGACGATCTGACGGCGCGCATCGACCATCCGGATCTCGACGTGGACGCTTCCTGCGTGCTGGTGCTAAAGAACGGCGGTCCCATCGGCGCGCCGGGAATGCCGGAATGGGGGAATCTGCCGATTCCGGCCAAGCTGCTCAAGCAGGGTGTCGAGGATATGGTGCGGATCAGCGACGCGCGGATGAGCGGAACCAGCTATGGCACCGTCGTGCTTCATATCGCGCCCGAGTCGGCGATCGGCGGCCCGCTCGCGATCGTGCGCAATGGCGATTCGATCCAGCTCGACGTGCCCAATCGAAAGCTCACGCTTTTGGCGCCGGAGGCGGAAATCGCGCGCCGGCTTGCGGAATGGCAACGTGCCGAGCCGCACTATGAGCGGGGATACGGGCAGCTCTACCTCGAGCACACCACGCAGGCCAATCACGGCTGCGACTTTGATTTCCTGCGGTATAAGAGCGGGCGGGAGCGCAAGCTGCCCGTGCCGTTCTAGACCGCCCACCCGGACGCAAATCTCCGCAACCGCTCCATCAAATACGCATGAGTTTGTTCAGTTCCGCCGTTGTCACGCACCGCTCGAGGAAACCGAATTGGCCGGTGTCTTTCACCTCGCACGCTGCGTCGAGCAAACCACTCATTGCCGCGCGATAGAGAGAGGTCGCAAGGCTGATGCGTTTCACTCCGGCCGCGGCGAGTTCACCCACGGAAAACGATTTTCCTTTGATTCCCGCCATGAAATTGACCGGCTTCGACACTGCCGCACAGACCGCGCGCACCGCGTCAAGGTCAGGCAGGCCGGGCGCGAAAAGCACATCGGCTCCAGCTTTTTCGTAGGCTTGCAGGCGGCCGATGGTGTCGTCCAGGCTCGGGGCCGCGAAGAGGAAATTGTGCGCCCGCGCAGTCAGCGTAAACGGAAACCGGAGTGCCCGTGCCGCGCGCGCGGCTGCTTCAATCCGTTCGACTGCGAGAGGAACATCGTAAAGGGGGCTGTCCGGGTTGCCGGTCCCATCCTCGATCGAGCATCCAACCAGTCCCGCCTCGGCCGCAAGCCGGATCGTTTCCGCCACCACTTCCGGCGCGTCGCCAAAACCCTTCTCCAGATCCGCGGAGACGGGCAAGTCCGTCGCATCGACGATCAAGCGCGCGTGCGCCAGCGCCTCATCCCGCGTCAGCCCGCCATCCCTTCGACCGAACCCGGCGGCGGAGGCAGCGCTCGATGTGGCTAATGCCTGGAAGCCAAGGCCGGCCAGAACGCGGGCCGAAAGTACATCCCATGGATTCGGAATGACGAAGGCGCCGGCGCTCTCGTGAAGCGCGCGGAATCGAGTTGCCTTTCCGATCTGAGTGGCACTCATAGAAGCTGGGATCCATCATAGCCTGCGCCCCATTCCCCTGCCCGAACCCACCACATCCGCGCTGTACCGCCGTCAGTGGAGACGGAATCCAATGTACACGCAGGAGACCGATCGGACGTAGCATAATGAGTACGCCCGCAAGCGATCTACCGGGCAACCAGGCTTTGATAAGGAGCGAGTATGTGCGATCAGGATCATTTTGAGAAAGACACGCAGGAGTACGAGGCTCTCGGTTTGGTGACACGAAAGCAATTCGGCGTCATGCTCGGAGCGGGCATGGCGATGATGTTGCCACAAGTCGCGAATGCCGTTGCAGTGACCGAATCGGATGTGAGCGTGATGACGACGGACGGCGCCGCAGACTGCTACTTCGTGCATCCCGCGAGCGGCACAGCCCCGGGTGTGCTCGTGTGGCCGGACATCTTCGGGCTTCGACCCGCCTTCCGGCAGATGGGCAAGCGGCTCGCCGAATCGGGCTATTCGGTGCTGGTGGTGAATCAGTTCTACCGTACCAAGAAGGCCCCGACCGCGGAGGCCGGCGCCGCCACCCCAATCCAGCAACTGATGCCGCTTGCACAAAGTCTGAACGAAACGACGCACACGACCGATGCGAAGGCGTTCATCGGGTGGCTGGACCGGCAATCGCCGGTCGCCAAGAATCGGAAGATGGGCACTCAGGGTTATTGCATGGGTGGCCCGATTGCGTTTCGTACCGCAGCCGCATCCGATCGCGTCGGAGCTGTCGCGTCCTTCCATGGCGGCGGACTCGTGAGAGATACGCCGAGCAGTCCGCATGTGCAGGCCGCGAAGACCAAAGCGCACTTCCTCGTCGCGATTGCAGCAAACGATGATTCGCGATCTCCCAAGGAGAAGGACGTACTGAAGGAGACCTTCGCCAATGCGAAACTGCCCGCCGAAATCGAGGTGTACACCGACGCCGCGCACGGCTGGTGCCCTCCGGATTCGAGGGTCTACAACGAGCCACAGGCCGAGAAGGCGTGGAGCCGTTTGCTCGCGCTGTACGGAAAGGCCCTGGCCTGAGGCATCGAGTCCGCCGTGGCGCAGGCACAAGTGCCTGCCGCGCCGGGACTCATCCCGGTGCTTGGTGGGGCAGTTTCAGTCTGCCCATCTTTTTGGTCGCGGGTCTGCCGCTTTGCAGGGCCATGCCACGCTGGGCGAACTGAAAAGCAGTCGCGCAAGATCCTCACACTCGCCAACAGCATGATATGAGTAGATCAATGCGCACCCTACTCTATCCGCTGCTCGCACTCGGTCTATTCGGCGCCGACTGGCCTCAGCTTCGCGGTCCGAACGGCTCCGGACTATGCCCTTCCTGCGGGCAACTGCCAATCGGGTTTGGGCCTCAAAAGAACGTTCTGTGGAAGACCGAGCTGCCGGTAGGAAAGTCCTCCCCCGTCCTGGCAGGGGATCGCATTTTTCTCACCGCCTCCGAGGGCGATGATTTGATTACGATGTCCCTGAGCCGCATCACCGGGAAGGTTCAGTGGCGGCGATCCGTCCGCGCTGCCAGGCGCGAAGCCCAGCACACTCTCAATCACCGCGCGGCGCCCACCGCGGTGACCGATGGAAAGAGCGTCTTTGTCTTCTTCGCCGATTTCGGCCT
>JBOGMR010000089.1:0-8460 GCA_050746825.1 Bryobacteraceae bacterium
CATCAGTGTTGGGCCCTTGATGAAAGTCTGGGGATTTTACAAGGGAACGGGCCGCCTGCCTCACCGGGCGGAGGTTCGTAACGCGCTGGCTCGGGTCGGGTACCGGAAAGTGGTGCTGGACACGCGAGAGCGCACAGTGCGGTTCGAGCGGGAAGGGGTGGAGCTCGATCCCGGCGGAATCGGAAAGGGATACGCCGTGGACCGGATGGTTGGGATCCTGAAAAGCAGCGGCGTTCGGACGGCGCTGATCTCGGCCGGCAGCAGCAGCATCTACGCGATGGGCGCGCCGCCGGGAGAGCCGGGTTGGACAATCAACATCCGGCATCCGAAAGACGAGCGCTTGACGGTGGCGAACGTGGTGTTGAAAGACGAGTCCATGTCGACCTCGGGAAACTACGAGAAGTTCTTTTTCGCGGGCGGCCGGATCTACAGCCACATCATGGATCCGCGGACCGGCTATCCGGCGCAGGGGATATTGTCCGTGTCGGTGGTGGCGCCAACCGCGCTGGCTACCGAGGCCTGGACCAAGCCCTTCTTTGTGAATGGCCGCCAGTGGGCGGCGAAGAACAGACCGCGCGATGTCCGGGTGTTTCTGTGTCCGGACCGCGGAGTGAGGATGGAACCGACATGCGCGTGGCTCCCCTGAACAGCAGATTCTTAGATGCCTGCCGCAGGAGGCCGACCGATGTGCGGCCTGTGTGGTTCATGAGGCAGGCCGGCCGGTACTTGCGCCAATACCGCGAGATCCGCGCGAAACACGGCATCCTCGAAATGTGCAAGCGGCCCGATCTGGCCGCCACCGTCACGCTCCAGCCGGTTGAATTGCTGGGCGTGGACGCCGCGATCATCTTTGCGGATCTCCTGCTGCCCGTCGAGCCGATGGGCCTCAAGCTGCAGTTCGTCGCGGGCGAAGGCCCGGTGATCGAGAACCCGGTGCGAACCGCGGAAGACATCGACACGCTGTCGACGTCGAATACGGACGACCTGGGCTATGTGGGCGAGTCCATCGCGCTGGTGGTGAAGGCCCTGGCGGGAAAGGCGCCCGTGATCGGCTTTGTCGGCGCGCCGTTCACCATGGCGAGCTACATGATCGAAGGCGGCGCGACCAAGAATTTCATCCGCACCAAGCAGATCATGTACGGCAACGAAACTCTCTGGCGGCGCCTGCTGGGGAAGATTGTCGACGTAAACGCGACGTTCGCCGCCGCGCAGGTTACCGCCGGAGCGCGTGCGATTCAGGCGTTCGATAGCTGGGCCGGCGCGCTGGCGCCCGACGATTACGTGCGTTTTGCGCAGCCTTATTCGCGCGCGATGATTGAACGCATCCGCGCCACCGGCGTGCCGGTCATTCATTTCGGAACCGGGGCGTCGGGCTTTTTCCGCGAGTTGCACGCAGCGGGGGGCGACGTGCTCGGCATCGACTGGCGCATTAACATCGATCAGGCCTGGATGGACATCAGCTACCGCTCGGCGATCCAGGGCAATCTCGATCCGACGGTGCTCTTCGCGCCGCTGCCGGAGCTGAAGCTGCACGTGACCGACTTGCTCAAGCGCACCGGCACGCGTCCCGGCCACATCTTCAACCTGGGCCACGGAATTCTCCCGGAGACGCCCGTGGAGAATGTGAAGGCGGTGGTCGACATGGTGCGGGAATTCCGCCCGTGACGATGTGGCGCCCGCGGTAATCATCGGCGGCGGCATCTCCGGCCTTTCCACCGCCTACTACCTCAACAAAAGCGGCGTCCCCGCGGTTCTGATCGAGAAGAACAGCCACCTCGGCGGCGTCATCCGCACCGAGCACGTTGAGGGTTGCGTCGTCGAAGGCGGCCCCGACAGTTTCCTCTCGATCAAACCCTGGGCGCTCGATCTGATCCGGGACCTCGGCCTCACCAGCGAGGTCATCCACTCAAACGACGCCACTCGAAAGACGTTCGTCTGGAAGCGCGGCCGGATGACGCCGCTTCCGGACGGGCTCCAGCTTATGGTGCCGACGCGCATCCTCCCCATGGTGACGACGCCGCTGCTCGGATGGGGAACCAAGATTCGCATGGGACTCGAGTGGTTCCGGAGGCCATCCGGACAGGTCGCGCACGACCGCTCCGTGGCCGAGTTCATCGCGGACCACTACGGGCAGGAGGCCGTCGACTACCTCGCCGAACCTCTGCTCGCAGGCGTCTACGGCGGCGATCCGGCGCTGCTCAGCGTGTCGAGCGTGCTCGCCCGGTTCGTCGAGCTCGAACGCCGTTACGGCAGCCTGACGAAGGGTACACTCGCGGAGCGCCGCAAAGCTACCGGACCTTCCGCTCCTTTATTCACCAGCCTCAAGGCCGGCATGGGGCAGCTAGTCGAGGCGCTGGTGAAGGCTACCGGCGCCGCCACCCGCACCGTCCGTGGACAAGCGGAAGCGATCGAGCGGACCGGGCGGGGATTCCGTGTGCGCGTATCGGGCGAATGGATCGACGCCCGGCACGCGGTCATCGCAACCGAAGCGCATCGCGCCGCGCCGCTGCTCGGCGGGATGGACGGCGCGATGGCCGAAGGCTTAGCCTCGGTTCCCTACAACTCCTCGGTGACCGTCGCCTTCGCCTTCGGCGCGGACAGCTTCGCCGCGCCTCCCGCCGGGTTCGGATTTCTCGTGCCAAAGTGCGAGCGGGAACGCATGGTGGCCTGCACGTACGTTGGAAACAAGTTCGGCCATCGCGTTTCCGGCGGCGCGGTGCTGGTTCGCTGCTTCCTCGGCGGTGGCCCGATCGCCGAAAGCGACGACGCGATTGTCTCGGGCGTGCTCGACGAACTTCGCGAAAAAGCCGGTGCGCGCGGCGCCCCGAAGTGGTGGCGCCTTTACCGGATTCCGCAGTCGATGGCGCAGTACACCGTCGGCCACGCCAGGCGCATCGAAGAAACCGAAGCCCGTGCGGCGGCGGTGCCGGGGTTGCACCTCGCCGGCAACGCCTATCACGGCATCGGCGTCCCGGACTGCGTTCGAATGGGGAAGCAAGCGGCGGAACAGGTCCGCGCCGCGCTCGACGATTGAAGATGAAGCACCCGCAATTCCCGATCCGGCCCGCGACGCTCGACGACGTGCCAACCCTCGTCGAACACCGGCGCGCCATGTTCTATGACATGGGCCAACAGGATGACCGGGCGCTCGACGCCATGTGCGCCGCGTTCGATCCCTGGACGCGACAGAAGATGCCTTCCGGCGAGTATCTCGCCTGGCTCGCGATCGCTCCCGATGGCGCCGTCGCGGCGGGCGCCGGTCTGTGGCTCATGGACTGGCCGCCTCACCTGATTGGCCCCGGCGCGCGGCGCGGAAACATCCTCAACGTCTACACGCAACCCGAATACCGCCGCCGGGGGCTCGCGCGGCGGCTCACGCAAACGGCGCTTGACTGGTGCCGCGGCAACGGAATCCGCGCCGTCATCCTGCACGCGAGCGACGATGGCCGCGCGCTCTACGAATCGCTTGGTTTCGAGCCGACCAACGAGATGCGCATCCTCATCGAGCCGCCGGGCCAACCGCCGCCTGCTGAGTTTCGCCGGCGATCGAGGCGATGAGCTTCTCGAAGAACTTCCTGATGACGAGCTTGGCGGTGGCGTCGAGGAGGCGCTGGCCGACGCCGGCGATCATGCCGCCGATCTGCACCTCACCGTCGTATTGAACCTGAGTGCCGCCGTCTTCTTCGGTCAGCGTGAGCAGGCCTTCGCCTTTCATGAAGCCGACCTTGCCGTTGCCTTCGACGATGAGGCGGAAGCTCACAGGAGCCGTTTGATCGGCCACGCGCACCTTGCCCGCGAACAGGCCCTGGACGCTCGAGATCACCATCTTCATCTTCATCTCGTATTCGTCCTCGCCGATCCGCTCGAGGGCGTCGCAGCCGGGCATGCAGCGCGCGAGAATCACGGGATCGCGAAGCAGTACGTAAGCCCGCTCCTGCATGACCGGGATCGAATGCGCGCCGCTGATCTTCAAGCGACCCTCGACAACGCCTGACGAATGGCGCGCTCGGCGTAGACGCGGGCCATCTGGGTGCGATAGGCGGCGGAGGCGTGCAGGTCGGAGTTGGCTTCGATACCGGCCGCCACCAGGGCTGCTGCTTTTTTAGCATCTCCGCTCTCGGCCAGCGCCTTCTCGGCCTGCGTCGCGCGGAAGGCTTTCCCGGCGAGTCCAGTGACGCCGATCCGCGCGAAGGTGACCTTGCCCGCGGACGCGCGCACACGCGCGGCGACGCCGACGATGGCGAATCCGGAGGCCGGCTGGAGCATCTTCATGTAGCTGGTTCCGGTGCCGGCGCCGTCGACAGGAACGACGATCTCGCGAACGATCTCGCCGGGTTCAAGCGCGGTAGTCAGCGTGTCGACGAAGAAGTCTTCAATCGCGAGCGTTCTTTCGCCTGACTGACTCACCAGCTTCACTTTCGCTTCGAGCGCGAGCAGCGCCGCGGGATAGTCGGCAGCGGGGTCGGCGTGGGCGATACTGCCGCCGATGGTTCCCATGTTGCGTACCTGCACATCGCCGATATGTGCGGCCGTCTCGGCGAGGAGGGGGCACTTGGCGCGCAGCAGCGCGGACGATTCGACCTGGTAGTGCGTCGTGACGGCGCCGATGCGAATGGAGCCGCTGTCTTCGTTGATACCGTTAAGGCCCGCCACGCGGGACAAATCGACCAGGTGCTCCGGCGCGGCAAGACGAAGCTTCATCATCGGAATGAGGCTCATGCCACCCGCGAGCACCTTGGCGCCGCCGGCCACCAGCTTCAACGCTTCGCTCAACGTCGACGGACTCGAGTATTCGAAGTTCTGCGAAATCATGCCTGACCTCCAGCGCTGACCAGCTTCCAGATTTTTTCGGGCGTCATCGGCATGTCGATATGCCGGACGCCGAGATGGCTCAGTGCGTCGACCACCGAGTTGACCACTGCAGGCGAGCAACCGATGGTGCCCGCTTCGCCGACGCCTTTGACGCCGAGCGGATTGACGGGTGAGGGCGTCACCGTGTGGCTGCTCTCGATCCACGGCATCATGGTGGCCTTCGGGATCGCGTAGTCCATGAATTCGCCGCTGATGAGCTGGCCGTTGTCGTCGTAGACAGCCTGCTCGTAGAGCGCCTGTCCGATGCCCTGCGCGACGCCGCCGTGCACCTGGCCGTCGACCAGCAGCGGGTTGATGATGTTGCCGCAGTCATCGACGGCGACGTAGCGTTTGATCTCGATCGCGCCGGTGTCGCGATCCACTTCGGTGACGGCGATGTGGGCGCCGAAGGGGAACGCGAAGTTGGACGGCTCCCAGAAGGAGGTGGCCACCAGGCCGGGCTCGGTGTCGGGCGGCAGCTTCATCGCGCGGTAGGACGCGCCGGCGACCTCGGCGAGCGAGACGACTTTGCCGGTCTTGTTACAGACGCAGAGACCGCCGGCGAAGGAGACGTCGTCGGACTCGAGGAGCATTTGGCCGAACTTCACGATTTTCTTCTTCAGGGTCTCGATCGCGTAGTGGACGGCCGGGCCGCCGACTGCAGTGCCGCGGCTGCCGAAAGTTCCGATGCCGTATTGCACCTGCGCGGTGTCGCCATGAATCACGACGACATCGTCGAGACCGACGCCGAGAGCATCCGCGGCGATCTGCGCAAACGTGGTTTCCTCACCCTGTCCGTGCGGCGCGACGCCGGTGAGCACGGTGACTTTACCGGAGGGCTCGACCTTGACCGTCGCGCTCTCCCACCCGCCGGCGGGCGTGGCGGGCGAGGGCCCGAAAGCGCAGATCTCGCCGTAGGTCGAGAGGCCGACGCCCATCAGCCGGCCTTCTTTTTTCGCTTTCGCCTGGTCGGCGCGGAGCTTGTGGTAGTCGACCAGGTCGAGGGCTTTCTTGAGCGGCAGCGCGTAATCGCCGCTGTCGTAGCTGAGGCCGGTTGCCGTCGCGTAGGGGAATTCGTCGCGGCCGATGAAGTTCTTCAGGCGAATCTCGGCCGGGTCCATCTTGAGCTCGGCGGCGAGGAGGTCCATCATCCGCTCGATGCCGTGCGTCGCTTCGGGGCGGCCGGCGCCGCGGTAGGCATCGGTGGGGACGCAGTTGGTAAACGCGCCGATGATGTCGGCGGTGACGTTCCGAAACTTGTAGAGGCCCGGCATCATGAGGACCGAGAGCGTCGGGATGGCGGGCGTGAGCAACTGGTGATACGCGCCGAGATCCTGGATGAGCTTGAGCCTGAGGCCGAGGACCGTGCCGTCTTTTTTCGCGGCGACTTCATAGTAGTCGACATGGCCGCGGCCGTGGATGGTACACAGGAAATTCTCGCGGCGCGACTCAATCCACTTGATGGGCTTGCCGATTTTCATCGAGACGAAACCCATGAGCGCCTCTTCGGCGTAGACATTGAGCTTCGAGCCGAAGCCGCCGCCGACTTCGGGCTTGACGACCCGCAGAAGATGTTCGGGGATACCGAGCATCATCGCGAGCAGCGAGCGCAGCAGATGGGGGATCTGCGTCGAGGAGTAAATCGTGAGCGCCTTGTCGCCTGTGCGATAGTCGGCGACGACGCCGCGCGTCTCCATGGAAGCTGGAACGAGGCGCTGGCTGGTGATGCGCTGCTTGACGACGACTTCGGCTTCGGCGAAGGCCTTTTCGGGCTCACCGCCTTCCTGGTGGAAAGTGAACGCGGTGTTGTCGGGCCACTCGGGATGCACGGCGGGCGCGCCGGGCGCGATGGCTTTTTCGGGATCGGCGACGGCCGGGAGCGGCTCGTAGTCGACTTCGATCAGATCGACAGCGTCGGCGGCGATATAGCGGTCGCGGGCGACAACGACGGCGACGGGATGTCCGGCAAAGTAGACGCGGTCTTTGGCGAGGATGGAGTGATGCGGCACGCGCAGGCCGGGGAGAGAAGCGCCGCACGGAACGGGGCCGACGCCTTCGGTGTCCTTGCCGGTGAGCACGGCGACGACGCCGGGATGACTTGCAGCGGCGCGCGTGTCGGCGGAACGGATGCGCGCGGCGGCGTGCGGGCTGCGCAGAATGCAGGCGTGGTGCATGCCCGGCATCTGGATGTCCTCGACGTAAGTGGCGGTGCCGGTGATGAGGCGCGGGTCTTCTTTGCGGCGGATGCGCTTGCCGACGAGGGTTTCGGGCTTGGCGATGGTGGTGGCCATGGTTACGCTCCTGCCTTTGCGGCGGTCTTGACCGCGTTGACGATGTGCTGATAGCCGGTGCAGCGGCAGAGATTGCCTTCGAGGCCGTGGCGGATTTCCGGGTCGGTGGGATGGGGGTTGCGATCGAGGAGCTGCTTCGATGCCATGATCATGCCGGGCGTGCAGAAGCCGCACTGGAGGCCGTGCTCGTCCCAGAAGGCCTGCTGGACGGGGTGCAGGTTGCCGTTGGCGGCCAGACCTTCGATGGTGAGGACGTCGCGGCCGTCGGCCTGGACTGCGAACATGGTGCACGATTTCACGGCCTGGCCGTCGAGCGCGACGGTGCATGCGCCGCAGATCGAAGTTTCGCAGCCGATGTGGGGGCCGGTGAGGCCGGCCACTTCACGCAGGTAGTGGATCAGCAGGAGGCGGGGCTCAACCTCGTGCGTGTGCGTCGTGCCGTTGACTCTGAGGGTGATGGTTCGTTTCATAGGCAGGCGTCCCCTAGTTTTGTGATTCGTGGATTTCGGCTGCATAAGACACGTTGCAGCCGAGCGTTTATGATGTTGCCAAAAGGCGGCAGGGAATGCAAGGGGGAGTTGGCGCGAGAAGCCGGAAGCCGGGAGGCGGAAGCGGGCCGGAGTGTCCGTTGATGGGATTGGGTTCGATTTTTCATGCGTGATCGAGGGGGCGCGGGATTTGGTTTCAAAGAGATGCAGCGAGCTTCCGCGGAGGGTTCGCGGGTCACGGCGGGCGCCGTCGAAGTGTCCGATTTCGGGATTGGGTTCGTTTTTTCGCGGGCGGTTCGACGGTTTCGAGCCGCCGGGATGGCGTGATTCCGGATCAATTCAATGTTCTCCCTGGCGCTATCAGGGTAGCATGGCGGATTTCGGAAATCGGGGAGCGCGGGCGGCAAGGCGGCCGCGAAAAGGGTGGAAGCCGTGGGTTTGAATGAGGTTATGCGCGGAGCGAAAAAGGCGCGATATTCGTGAACGGCTGCGGTAAAATATGAGCCTTCCGCTATGGCGTTCGTCCCGGGTTTTGATCACGACGTATTCGTCAGCTACGCCCACGGCGACGATCGTGACTGGATCCACCGCTTCGTGGATCGGCTCGAGCTCGCTCTGCGCCGCCGGTTGCCGGGCGCCAGTGTCTGGATAGACAAAGACGATCTTCGAAAATCCCGCAACTTCGAGCGGGAGATTCCTTGGCGAGGAGCCCAGCGCAACTTCCGATCAGACTGTTCCCGCCGGGGAACTCCATCGGGACACCACGGAGTTCCCAAAAAGTTAACGACCAGCCGCGACTAATAGGCCAGCCCGTTCGCGGAGTCCTTTGT
>JBOGMR010000090.1:0-4741 GCA_050746825.1 Bryobacteraceae bacterium
GTACAAAGCGCCGTCGACCTGGAGATGCGCGGCTCAGAGAAAAACCCGTCTCCGGCAACTTTTGTGTCCTGAACCCTCGATTTGTTATCCTTAGGATTAACCGGCTTTTTTCTGCTGAGGAGAGAACCCCACACATGCCAGTGAAAGTTGCGATCAACGGCTTTGGCCGTATCGGCCGGAATGTCGTTCGCGCAGGAATCAACCGCGGTGACGTTGAATTCGTCGCGGTCAACGATCTGACCGATACCAGGACGCTCGCGCATTTGACGAAGTATGATTCCGTGCTCGGCCCCCTCGATGCCGAGGTGAAGCACGAGGCCGATTCCATCACGATCGGCGGCAAACGGATGAAGGTTTTCGCCGTCAAAGATCCCGCCGAGCTCGACTGGAGCAGCCTCGGGGCCGAGATCGTGGTCGAATCGACCGGACGGTTTACCGATGCCAAGGACGCTTCCAAGCACCTCAAAGGCTCGGTCAAGAAGGTCATTATTTCGGCGCCGGCTACGAACGAAGACGTCACGCTCGTGCTCGGCGTGAACGAAAACATGTACGATCCGGCCAGGCACAAGGTGGTATCGAACGCATCGTGCACCACGAACTGCCTGGCCCCGATGGTGAAAGTGCTGCACGACAGGTTTACGGTCCTCAAAGGTTCGATGACCACGATCCACAGCTACACCAACGACCAGGTCGTGCTCGATTTCCCGCACAAGGATCTGCGCCGCGCGCGCTCTGCGGCGCTCAACATGATCCCGACGTCCACGGGCGCGGCCAAAGCGATCGGCCTGGTCATGCCGCAGCTCAAGGGCAAGCTGGATGGGTACGCGATGCGTGTCCCGACGCCGAATGTGTCGGTTGTCGATTTCGTGGCTGTGGTCGAAAAGCCGACCACGACGCAGGAGGTCAACGAAGCGCTCAAGAGCGCCGCGGAAGGCGAGATGAAAGGAATCCTGGCGTACACCGAGGATCCCGTCGTGTCGACCGACATGCTGCACAATCCCAACAGTTCGATCATCGACTCGGGAATGACCAAAGTGCTCGACGGCAACCTCGTCAAAGTCATCTCGTGGTACGACAACGAGTGGGGCTACTCCTGCCGCGTCGTTGACCTGATCGCCTTTCTGGCCAAGAAGGGTCTGTAGGAGGCGCGAGGGCGGGCGCTGGTGGATCCCAAAATTCAGCCCCGGCCGGCGCGCCTGCGCGAACTCCTCCCGGACCTTTGGGAACTCATCAAGCCCCGGCGGGCCGCGCTCGGCGTGGGCTTGGTATTGATGATCATCAACCGCGTCTGCGGTCTGGTGCTGCCGGCTTCGACCAAATTTTTCATCGATGACGTGATCGGCAAACGGAACACGGACCTGCTGGCGCCTTTGGTGCTCGCGGTGCTCGGGGCCACGCTGGTGCAGGGCCTCACGTCTTTCACTCTGACCCAGTTGCTTTCGAAGGCTGCCCAGCGGCTGATCGCCGAGCTGCGGCGCAAAGTGCAGGCGCATGTCGGCCGCCTGCCGGTCTCCTATTACGATTCCAACAAGACCGGCAACCTGGTGTCGCGCATCATGAGCGACGTCGAGGGCGTGCGCAATCTGATCGGCACCGGTCTGGTGGAATTCGTGGGTGGAATCATGACCGCGATCATCGCGCTGGTGTTTCTGCTGCGCCTTAGCCCCGTGATGACGGGCGCGACGCTGGGCTTCATGATCGTGTTCGCGCTGGTGCTCCGCAGGGCGTTCGGAACGGTGCGGCCGATCTTTCGCGAGCGCGGAAAGATCAATGCCGAGGTGACCGGGCGTTTGACCGAGTCGCTGGGCGGCGTGCGCGTGGTGAAGGGATATCACGCCGAGGATCGCGAAGAGAGCGTGTTCGCGGCGGGCGTCGAGCGCCTGCTTAACA
Organism: Bryobacteraceae bacterium; assembly: GCA_050746825.1. Taxonomy (GTDB): domain Bacteria; phylum Acidobacteriota; class Terriglobia; order Bryobacterales; family Bryobacteraceae; genus JBOGMR01. The sequence goes on from JBOGMR010000090.1 coordinate 1,891, forward strand.
ACGTGCTGAAGTCGCTCACCGCCATTTCGCTGATGAGCCTGGGCGCGACGCTGCTGATGGGCGTAGTGGGTGCAGCCGTGATGTACCTGGGGGCCAAGCAGATCGCGTCGGGCACGATGACGCTGGGCGACTTCGTCACTTTCACGGCATTCCTCGCGTTTCTGGCGGCGCCGATGTTCCAGATCGTGGGGATCGGCACTCAGATTTCCGAAGCGCTGGCCGGCCTCGAGCGCACGCGCGAAGTGCTGCGCGAGCGCCCCGAGGATCGGGACCCGCGGCGCACGGTGCCCATCGAGCCGATCAACGGAGCTATTGAATTCGACCGCGTGAGTTTCGAGTACGAGCCCGGGAAACCGGTGCTCGAGGAGATCTCGCTCCGTGCCCAGCCCGGCACGGTGACCGCGCTGGTGGGTCCATCCGGATCGGGCAAGTCCACCATCATCGGGCTGATCTCCGCGTTCTATGTTCCCGGAGACGGCACGATTCGTGTGAGCGGCGTCGATTTATCCACCGTCCGGCTCGATTCGTATCGCACGCAGCTCGGCGTCGTGTTGCAGGAGACATTTCTGTTCGACGGAACCATCCGCGAGAATGTTGCGTTCGGGCGGCCGGAGGCAAGCGAAGCCGAGATTCTGGAAGCCTGCCGCATCGCGCGCGTCGATGAGTTTGCGCAGCGCTTTGAGAAAGGCTACGACACCGTGGTGGGCGAGCGCGGCGTGAAGCTGTCGGGCGGGCAGCGGCAGCGCGTGTCGATCGCGCGCGCGATTCTGGCGGACCCGCGCATTCTGATCCTCGATGAGGCGACCTCGAGCCTCGACACCGAGTCCGAGCAGATGATTCAGGAAGGGCTGTCGTACCTGATGAAGGGCCGCACCACCTTCGTAATCGCGCACAGGCTCTCGACCATCCGGCGCGCCGATCAGATCCTGGTGGTGGAAGCGGGCCGCATCGCGGAGCGCGGCACGCACCAATCGCTGTTCGCGGCGCGGGGCCGCTACTACGATCTGTATACCAGGCAGCACGGCGTCGAGACCAATCTGTTCCTCGCGCCCGGCGAAGGTGAGGAAAAGCCGGAGCCGGAAGCCGCTCCCGAGCGCAAAGAGGCCAGCGCGCTGAGCGAGGCGATGCGGCTGATTCGAGGGTAGACCCTCCGTCGAAAGTGCCTGCGCAAACCGCTTGCTGACGCGCGCAGCTCAGCACCTTCGCCGGCCACCGAGCCGAGCCGCGACCGAGCCGCTACCGAGCCGCGACCGAGCCGCTACCGTAACGGAGCGGATGCGCAATTATTTACGACGCTCTGTTTAATTCAGCACCGGCGCAGCCTGCTCGGGCGCGGTCACTCCTGAGGGCAGTTCCATGATCTTGATATTGCGGAAGTGAATCTCCGCGCCCTCTGACTCCAGGCACAGATAGCCCTTCTTCTGCGTCGACTTGCTGATGCCGTTGACCACCTTGCCGTTGACCGCGAGCTTGAGCACGCCGTCGACCGCGACGACGTCGTACGTGTTCCACTCGCCGCGCCCCTTGCAGAGGTTCTCGATGGAGCTGCTTCGCTCGCCCCTCGGGTTATCGGGCGCCGTCTTCACGCCGCCGACGCCGAACAGGTCGCCGTGGACATAGCCCAGCGACGGCGCTACGCCGTCCCGCGTCCGCATCTTGATAAACTCCAGCTCCAGCATCTGCACCTCAACGCCGTTCGGCAGCCGGTTCTTTTCGCCGGGGACGGCATTGCTCCACACGAAGACGCCCGAATTCCCGCCTGGCTCCATGTGCATCCACTCGATGTGCAGGATGAAGTTCTCGTACTGCTTCTCGCTGCGCATCACGCCGATGGGGCGTCCGGAACAGACGATCATCCCGTCCTTGACCTTCCAGGTGTCGGGGTCGGTATTGACGTTGACCCAACCGGTGAGGTCCTTGCCGTTAAACAGGTCCCGCCATTGCGGAACCTCGACGCCTCCAGCCCAATTCGCGCCTAATACCAGCAGCCCCACGAAGAACGCACCGCCCGCCAAACGTTTCATCGTTGATATGGTATCTCAACCGGAATTGTGGGGCGGCCCCGGGTACTGCGCTAATTGTGTGTTGATGCTGAATCGGCCAAGCACGGCCTCCCGCCAACCAAGCACACTGCCGGCGCTTGGTAGACGATAGCTTTGGATATGACATCCTTGGGATTCTTGACGCCGAACGTGTGAGTTCTGCCACCCTGGCCGTCCGCCGCGCTACTCTTTTCGTACTTCCAGTGATCGCTGTTGAGAAAAGGAATATCCACTCGCCAAATCAGCACTGGACGACCTTGCTTCATCAGGCGCGTCGGATCGACCGCATACCGCCACACGATGTACCAGCCAGGGTGATTGTAATGTGATTGGATGGCCCAAGGCCGTGTGCTGCCTTTAGATTCAAGCGCTTCAACTGGTGGCGGGTTCAGTTTCCCGCCTAGGGAAAGATCGGGGAACCGTTGAGAGGCGATGTCCGGGTGCTTGTGGCGCTTGTATGGACTGAAGGAGTTTAGCGCTCGCACGCCGAGTTATCCCGACAACAGCGCTGAAGATGTTGGCCTGCTCATGGTAGATGTCGATCCAGTCTTCCGCGCTGCTTTCGACAAACTCAATTCCCTTCGCGATATGCGTAATGTTAAGGTTTGGCGGCAACGGAACAGAGGGGTCGAAGCCGTCAGAAGAGAGTGCCACTGTATCGGTCTTTTCCGTTCAAGTGTACAACACGAGCCGCGTCTGCCTTGATGACTCGGGTGGTACCGTTCACGGAAAGCGCCGTAAGTGCTGGGATGGCTTGCTTGGCGATCCTAAAGAAAATTGGGTCGGATTCAACTCCTACGCTGCTGTAT
>JBOGMR010000091.1:0-10494 GCA_050746825.1 Bryobacteraceae bacterium
CACGCGGCGCCCATCCATCCCGGCCATGGTCTCCGCCGCGACCATCGCATTGACGATGGCCTCCTCGACCGCCTCCACCGTCGCTTCGAACACGGCATTCATCCGGTCGTTCGGAAGCATCGACACGTTGACGGCGACGCCATCCCGCGCAGCTCGTGGATTGGCCGTCGAGAACGCAATGAAGATATCGCCTGACCCGTTGCCCGAAGTAGCGCCCGTGCGCGCGAGGCCCATCGTTGCGCGCCGCGCCAGCCGCTTCAACTGGTGCGGCAGCAGCGGCGCGTCCGTCGCAATCACGATGATGATGGATCCGGTCTCTTCCTCTCTCCAACCGGTGAGTCCCGCGCGCGGAAGGTCGTCCGCGATCTCGACGCCCACCGGCGCTCCGGCGACGCGAAGCTGCCGCCTGCCCCCGCAGTTACACTGCACCAAAGCCGCCACGGTGTAGCCAGTCTGGGCCGCGCCAAGCTTCCGCGACGCCGTGCCGATCCCGCCTTTGAAACCGAAGCAGATCATTCCCGTACCGCCGCCCACGTTGCCCTCAGGCACTGCACCGGAGCGCGCGCCGTCGAGCGCCTCGAACACGTGTTCTTCTTTGACGTGAAGCCCGTTCACGTCATTGAGAAATCCATCGAAGGTCTCCGCGACGATCGGCAGCGTGAAGAAACCCTGCGGCCAGCTATTGGTTCCGGGACGCCGCGACTTTTTCACCTGCCACGATATATACGAATCGCGCACCGCGCCTACGCTGTGCGTGTTGGTGATCAGGACCGGCCCATCGACGAAGCCCGACTCCTCCACCCACGTCGTCCCCGTCATTTCGCCGTTACCGTTGAGCGAAAACCAGGCGCCGAACGCGGGATCGTCCGACGACTTGCCGCGCGGCCAGACCGCCGTGACCCCCGTGCGCACGGCCGTCCTGCCCTCGCCGCGAATCAGCGTCGAGTGGCCTACCTCGAGGCCGCTGACATCCGTGAGGGCGTTGAGCGGGCCCGGAGTTCCGTCGAATGGCACGCCGAGATCTCGAGCCCGCGGCCGTTGCTGTGCGAGGCTCAGCCCGGCACAGAGAAACCATAGCAGCAGAGGAGCACGCATGGCCGTAGCCTAACACGGCTGCCGCCGCTCGAAATTGTCCGGAAACTCGTTGACACCCCCGCGCCTTTATGTTTTAGTGAATTTGCCATGTTGATATCACGCCGATCCATGCTGCTTTCGCAGGCCGCGCTGGCCGTTCCCGCTCGACCCGCGCCGGCCGCCCAAAACGCCATTTCGCTCGCCGCCTGGTCCTTCAGCGGCAGTTTCTTTCAGGGAAAGTGGAAACTGCTGGAACTGCCCGGCATTCTCCGCGACAAGCTCGGCATACAGGCTCTCGAACACGTGAACCAATTCTTCGAGAACCCTACGCTGAGCTACTTGCAGAAGCTGAACCGGGCCTGCACCGATGCCGGCGTGCGCTCGACGATCCTGATGGTGGACTCGGAGGGCTCCACCGCCTCGCCAGATAAGGCCGAGCGCCGGCAATCCGCGATCGCTCATCGCAAGTGGATCGACACCGCGCAGTACCTCGGCTGCATGTCGGTCCGCATCAACGTATACGGCGGCGCTCCGGACTGGAAGCAGGACAAAGATCTCGTCTCCCGAGCCGCCGAGACGATTCACTCCATGCTCGAATACGCGAGCGGCTCCGGCCTCGACATCATTGTCGAGAATCACGGAGGCGCGTCCTCCGATCCCGACGTGCTCGTCGCGCTGGTCAAGAAGGTCAACCATCCGAAGTTCGCACTGCTTTGCGATTTGGGGAACTGGAACAAAGGTGACGATCGCTACGCCAACGTGCGTAAGACGCTGCCGTACGCACGCGGGCTTTCCGTGAAGGGCACCTGGGGCGATTCGCTCGACCCGGCGTTCGACGCCGAAAAGCTCGTCCGAACGGCTCTCGAAGGCGGCTACTCGGGATTCTGGGGCCTCGAGGTAACGCCGCGCCGCGCGCCCGGAGGTGAGCGGCCCGCCGCCGACGTGCAGTTTGCCAAGGAGGTCGAAACCGTCCTCGGCGCGAAGGCCATCGTCGAGCGCGTGGTTTTGAAGAAGGGCTGAAAGCCCGTCTCTTCAGCCGTTTGGCGGAAATTCTCACGGCGTTCGACTCATCTTTTGGAAGCGAACGCTTCCACATTTCAAGCCGAGGAGAACGCAAATGAAGGTTTCGATCGCGTGGTACGTCGTCAAAGATTTCGAGGCGGCTAAGAAGTTCTATGGTGAGACGCTCGGTCTCAAGAAGATTTTCGAGATGCCCGGATGGGCTGAGTTTGGTCACCAGGAAGGTGCGGCCACCATTGGCATCTCGACGATGCCGGGTTCGAGCGGCGGCGCGACGGTAGTGCTCGCGGTCGACGATCTCAATTCCACCATGCGCAGGCTTACGTCGAAAGGTGTCCGCTTCGAAGGCGAGGTCCAGGAGATTCCTGAGGTTGTCCGGATCGCCACCTTCAAGGATCCCGCCGGCAATGTGGTTCAACTGGCACAGTCGCTCTTCGCAAACTAGCCGAAGTTCGGTTATTGGGGAGGCGCTGCGTTCACGCGGTTAAAGCCGGCGCGGCGCCTTGTCCCTGCGCGGCGCCGAGTTCCGGTAGATCGATCTCGATGCGTGTGCCTTCGCCTGGGCGGCTGTCGATGCGCATCTGGTAGCTATCGGCGAAAAGCACCTTGAGCCGTTCGTTCACGTTGCTCACGCCGATCCCAGGTTCGAGATTCGCGAGCCGAGCTTCCGGAATGCCAACGCCGTCATCCTCGACGCTCAGCCGCAGTCCATGCTCCGAGCGTGTGGCCCGCAGCGTGATCGTGCCACCCTCCACCTTGCCGCTCAGTCCATGTTTGATCGAGTTTTCGATGAGCGGCTGCAACAGCATGCTCGGCAACTGCATGTCGAGAGCTTCCGCGTCGATCTGCTTGACGAAACGCAGCTTCTCGCCGAATCGCACCACTTCGATCGACAGATAGTCCTCGATGAAATGCAGCTCCTCGCGCAGGGCGCAGAAGTTGTCCTGCCGCCGCAGCAGCCTGCGCAGGATACTCGATAGCTTGTAGATCACGGCGCGCGCCTGGTGCGGGTCGGTGCGGATCAGCGACGACACCGAGTTCAGCGTGTTGAACAGGAAGTGCGGATTGATCTGGCTGGTGAGGGCGTCGAGGCGCGCTTCAATCAGCGAGCGCCGCTGCTCCTCCAGCTTGCTCTCGTTCCGCGTGTTGTTCCAGATCTTGAGCGGGAGCACGACCGCGAACAGTGTAGTGGCGTAAATCGCGGCGATCGTCGCGGCGCTCGAATCGCCCGGCGTGATGGAGAAGACCAGTTGCCCGCCGAAATGATTGATCGCCTGCCGCAGAAACTCCGCGAACAGAATCGCCAGCAGGAAGAAGAAGTGAAACACCGCGCGGCGTCTTGCCGTGTTCCTGCGGAGCAGCCGGTACAGGTTGAGATCGAAAAACGGGGAAAAGCTCCAGATGTCTTCGGTATCCGACGCGCTGTCGCGGATCACGCCGCCCATCACGCCCAGTCCCGCCAGCAGCGGCATCGACAGGAACTCGAGGTTGAACATGGCCGGGATCGAGACGAGCACTCCGGAGAGCAATCCGGTCACATAACCGCCGAGGATGCCCGCCAGCAGGCAACCCTCGAGCGATAAGTCGACCGCCTTGTACTGCGGGCTGATGGCCCGAATCGCGACGCCCGCTCCGAACACCACGGAAAACCACAGCGCGATCTGGAACCGCTGATGCAAGGTCCGCGTCTCGCGCAGCAGCATTCGTTTGAATCCGCTCGAGCGCACCAGGATGCTCGCCAGCGACGCAACTACACCGAGCTTCACAAACAGCGTGACCAGATCTTGTTCCGAGAGAGACATCGGGTGTCCGGCAGATCCAATACAATGTAAGTTTACGGTATTCCAGCATCCCTCTCATGCCGGCAGCGTCGCTCCGCGTAAACAAGGTGGCTGAAGCCGCGTTTCCGACGCGCTTCGGAACGTTTCGAATCTTCGGCTTCGAGGGCGTGTGGAACGGCCGTACGGAAGAAGCGGTAGTGCTGCGCCGCGGCGTTCTGGCGGGCGAACCGCCGCCGCTGGTGCGCATCCATTCGCAATGCCTCACCGGCGACGTCTTCCACAGCCTGCGCTGCGACTGCCGCGCGCAGCTCGAGCTGGCGCTCGAGCGTATTTCTGAAGAAGATCGCGGACTGCTAATCTACGAGCACCAGGAGGGACGCGGCATCGGCCTGCTCAACAAGCTGCGCGCGTACGAGTTGCAGGACAACGGCGCCGATACGGTCGAGGCCAATCAGCAACTGGGCTTTGAGGCCGATCTGCGCGGCTACGAACTGCCCGGCGAGATCCTGCGCTTCTTCGGCCTCACGCGCGTTCGGCTGCTCTCCAACAATCCTGGAAAAGTAGAAGCCGTCGAGCGCGCCGGAATTCAGGTGGTCGAGCGTGTCCCCTGCGTCGTCGCGCCGCTCGATTCCACGGAGACTTACCTGAGAACGAAAAAGACCAAGATGGGACACCTGCTCGAAGAGCTGTAGTTGCGCGGGTCTGGTCCGGCCTTAGAAAAATCTCACCGTATACGTGAATTTCACCCCCCTTCCGATTTCCGGCGCCAGATCCTTGATCAGCGAAAGGTGATTGCGATAGAGCCGGCCGGTTGCGTTGAACAGGTTCAGCGACCAGACATGCACGAAATGTTGCTGCGCAAGCGTGTACGATGCGCCCAGGTTGAACGTCGCGAACCCTGCCGTACGCGTCTCCGTCGAAAAGATCTGGTGCTGCGCGCCAGACAACAGAAGTTGCGGCTTGAGGCTGAGACCTCCGCGCCGCAGGTCAATTCCCACGCGTCCCCGCAGCGGAGGGATGCGCGGCAGAGGCATGTGCGACTCGCGAATCTGCGCGTCCACGAAATCCATGCCCAGGTTCAGCCAGACCGCCGGATGCAGTCCAATGTCGAGCTCCGTCTCGGCGCCCATGTAGCGGCTGCTCGCCTGTTCATATTCGGCCACTCGGAGCCCGTCTTCGATTTCGCCGGTTGGCGCGAGAAATACGAAATCGGAGATGTTGTACCGGAACAAGTTGATCTCGGCATGCAGCTTCTTCGACTGGTGGCGTAGCGAAAGCTCGGTGCCGTGACTCCGCTCGCGCTCCAAATCGGCGTTGCCGGCTTCGAACGTGAGATTGCCGATGTGAGGTCCGTTGTTGTACAGCTCCTCAAGCGCGGGCGCGCGGTACGAGCTGGCAAAGTTGGCAACGAACGCTCCGCCCTTCCAGAGCGGCACGTGAATTCCGGCCGCACCCGACAAACCCGTGAAGGATCGGCTGCGGAGTCCCGCGGGATCGTAACGGTTGTTCTCGACGCGCCCCCCGAACTGCAAGCGAAAGCGTTCGAAGGCAAGCTCTTCGAGCACGAATCCCGCGAGGCCGTTCTGCGTCACCGGCGGAGCCAGAGTCTCTGCGCCGGTTGCTTTGTAGTCGCGATGGAGGCCCGAGACACCAAAGCTACCTGTGAGTGGTCCGGTCTTGCGCTGGCTGAAAACACCGCGATAGGTGAGCTGCTTATTGCGAAAAATGGCGCCGGTTATTTCGTCCTCCAGCTCGCGATGCTGCCAGTCGCTGTAGTTGAGAGAAAAGCGCGAGCCATCGATCGCGGACCCGGAATTCCGGAAACCGGTGTTGAAGCGGGTGTTCTGACGGCGGAAGGTGAGGTCGATCGACGCGGGATCCTGGCCAGGCCCGGATTCGAACTGGCCCGCGAAGGGGACTCCGTAGCGGCCCCGTTCGTAGGTGTGCCCGGCATCAATGAAGCGCTTGTCGGTGTAATAACCCAGGCCGCCGGATCCGTTCGCGATGCGCGATTCGGAGTTCAGAATCTTTCCGGCGGGCGTCGAGTAGTCGCCGGCGCGTTGGCCTCCACCGCTCCCCCATAGCAGCCAGTTACGCAGCCCGTATTCGAATCCCGCGCTGCCGCCGCTATGTCCGTTTGCCGTGCCACCGACGCCGGTGACATAGCCGCGCATTCCGCTGTGTGGGTGCTCGTCGAGCTGATGGTGGCCGGTGATCGCATTCACGACGCCGCCCAACGCGTTGCTGCCGTAAAGCAAGGTGGCCGGACCCTTGATGACTTCGAGACGCTCCAGTGTCGCGACGTCGATCGACTCGCCGTGGTCGCCGGACTGTGACGACAGAGTGCCGGTGGACACGCCGTCCTGCATGACCAGCACGCGGTCGCCGTCGAAGCCGCGAATCACAGGACGCGAGGATCCCGGGCCAAAGCTGCGCTTTGCCACGCCTGGCTGGTTGTTCAACACCTCGCCCAGCGATGTTTCAGCCTTCGCCGCCAGATCGAGCGTGTCCAGCGAGGCGACGGTCTGGAAAGCTTCAAAGGTGCTCTGTTCGGTTCCGCTTGCCGTGACGGTCACTTCTTCTTTGACCGCAGCGAGGCGCAGGGCAAAGTCAACCACAACTTCGGCGCCGGGCATCACTTCGATCGTTTTGCGCTCGTCGGTCAGCGCATGCATGTGAGCGGTTAGCGTGTATTTGCCGGGCGGAACGTTCTGGAGTTCATACGAACCGTCGTCCTTGGTGTCGGTTCGGCGTCTGCCTGGGTTGAGCGACACGGAGGCGTGATGCAGCGGATTGCCGCTCGCGGCTAACGTAACGGCGCCACGCACAATTCCGGTGGTTTGGGCATGAATCGGCCGGACATGGACCACCGGATAAGCAATAAATAATGACAAGAAAATCGAATGGATTCTTTTCCACATCGAGACCTCCAGCAGAATGAACGGATGCCCGAACGTTGGTTCGGGCGAGGAGCAAGAGGAAGGTCTACTACGCGGGCGGTGCGCGCGAGGGGCTCGAGATCAGCAGCGGCTCGAGCGGATGGTGCACATCCTGTGGAGAGGAATGCAGTTCGTATAGAGCCGGCGGTGGAACGTCGCAGGCAACCGCAGTTTGAATGACCGGGAGGTGGCCGGCGTGGCAAACGTCGCAGTTGGGGGCGATGCCGGAATCGTGCCAGTGCGCCGGCGACAGGGCGGCGGTTGATAGCGCCACCATGGCAAGCAGCACGAACAGCACGAGCGCCCGCGATCGCACGGCTTCATAGTACCGCGCCGGAGGGAGCAATTACAAGCGAAAATTCTGTGGAAACGGCCTACTTTGGCGTTGCAGGTGGCGGTGGACCTTCCTTGGTGGCCTCTTCCGGAAGCGCATCGGGAGTAAAGGTGATAGTCGCGTCGGCAGTAAACTTTCGGTAGAGGCGGAACTCGACTTCGTTCTTCGTGAGAAGTTTGCCCTCGCGCATTCGCACCACGGCCTTGAGCGGAAGCAGGTATTCGCGCTCGGCGATCTTGGTGTAATCGTAATCCAGAATCGTCGTGGCCTGTTGCACCGGAAAAGTAGGCGGAATGTCATCGCACTGCAACGTGATGCGGAGAACCATGCCGTTGTCGCGGTCGATGTAAATCAGACCAGTGTAACCGACGACCACTTCCATCTGTCGCTGATAATTAATGCGGTATTTGGAATTGATCTGGGCGACACGGTAGGTGTAGACGTGTGCGCGCTTCCCGTGCAACGTGGCCCAGCGCTCCCACTGGAACCGTGTGTGCGTTTCCGGTTCGAAAATCTGGCGCATCATGCTGCCGAACTCGCCGGCCGAGGTCGCGCCGCCCAGGGATTCGTAGGGCCGCTCGGTGATCTGATTGTTGACCATTACCAGCTTGTAGTTTTCCTTCCGCTCGAAGTAACTGACGCGCGCGGTCAGTGTGTCGTGAGTTTGCCAGAATTCAAGTCCGGTCGGGTCGAAGAAGCGGCGTGTGACTTGCGTGCAGATGAAATCGGGCAGGTTCTTGGTGTAGTTCAGCGCGTACTCGCGCGCCTCGGCGATGACCTTCGCCTGTTCTTCCGAGGAGGGCGGAAGAGGAGGCGGCGGTGTGATGCGGACCGGCTTCGGCGCCGGTTTCGGGAGCGATTTCGTTGAGTCCCGCAGGTCCCGCAGGGCCTGCAGCGTCTTGGGCCCCGCACCTGCGGCTTGCAGATCTTCGACAGCGCGGTCTTCGAGACTCTCGGTGAGTTTCAGCTTCTCGATGTAGGCCGCGACCTGTCTGTCGGGATGGCGCAGCTTGATGGAGGACTCGACAAAAGCAACGAGTTGGTCAACACTGAGCCGCGCCTGGGCCAACAAGCTCGCAGAGAGCAGGGCCACAGCCAGAAACATGCGCACAATCTGATTATCTCACGCTGTCAACGGGGCTCCGCCGCGGCTCGTCCTGACAAGTGGTTAGACGCGGAGGTCGTAGCCGAGCGCGCGCATCCCGTCAATGATTGCCGTGCGGACGGCGCTGACTTCGCCGGAGGAGAGAGTGCGCTCGCGGGAGGCGACGGTGACGCGGAACGAGACGCTCTTCGAGCCTTCGGGGAGCGGAGGACCGGAGTACTGGCGGACGTAGTCGATGGAATCGCGCAGATCGGCGGGGATGAAGCCCGCGAGCTTCACGCGAAGTGCGGAGACATGCTCGCGCGCGGGCACGATGACCGAGAGGTCGAAAGCGCTCGATGGGTAGCGGCGCGGCGGCGCGTAGCGCACAGCGGCGGGGCGCAGCTCCTGCATCTTGCGGAGGTCGACGTAGAGGATGGTAGCGCGGCCTTCAGCGAGCGACGGGTGCAGCTCGAACAGGCGCCCGACGGGCTCGCCGTGCCAGCGCAATTCGGCGGCGCGTGCCGGATGTTCGTAGTCGAGAGCGGCGCCGGGAACAGTTTCGACATCCGGCATCAGCGCTTCGGCAGTGTGTTTGGCTTCGAACAGGCCGGGTGCACCATCGTCGCGCCGGTAGACGACGGCGGCGAGGTGAGGAATCTCATCGGGAAGTCCCTCGGGCCGGCGGTGAATTTCGCGGCCGATTTCGAAGAGGCGGAACTCGTCGAAGTGCTTGCTGTTGTCGAGGATGTTCCTGCGGATGCCTGTCAGCAGCGAGCGGCGCATGAGACCCTGATCGACGGCGATGGGATTCGCGATGGCGATGTGATCTTCGCCGGAGAGGCCAAACGGCTCGGCATCCTCGGCGTTGACGAACGAGTAGTTGTAGACTTCTGTGAATCCTTGCGCGGTCATGAGGGTGCGCACCCAACGGAAGAAGCCGCGTTCGGGATTGTCGGGCGGGGCGCCGGCGGCAACCAGCGGCGGCACGGGCGTGATCGATTCGTAGCCGATCATGCGGCCGATTTCTTCCACAAGGTCATCTTTAATCGAGATGTCGCGCGTGGCGCGCCAGGAAGGTACGCGCACCTCAAGCGCGCGCGGTGAAGAACGCGAGACGACAAACTGGAGCGATTCGAGGATGCGGCGGACTTCATCGATCTCGATCGGACGGCCTAGTTTGCGGACGAGCCAGTCGTGTTCGAGCAGAATCGGCGCTGGATCCGCCGGCGGTTTGCGCAGATCGGAGACGCCGCCGATGAGGCGGATGCCGGGTGAGAGGTCTTCGAGCAGTTCGACGGCGCGGGCAAGAGCGCGCACGGTGTTGGCGGGGTCCTGCGCTTTTTCGAAACGCATGGAAGCGTCGGTGCGGAGCTTGAGTTGCGCGGAAGTCCTGCGGATGCTCGAAGCCTGGAAGTTTGCGCTCTCGAGAACGATGGCGCGGGTGTCTTCGTGGATGGCGGTGGGTCGTCCCCCGATGACTCCGGCGAGAGCGGCCGCGCCGCTCGCATCGGCGATGACGAGGTTGCGCGGGCCGAGGGCGTATTCTTCGTCGTTGAGAGCGAGCAGCTTTTCGCCGGCGCGCGCGGGGCGAATGAAGATGGTGTCCCCGGAGAGCAAGTCGCGGTCGAAGGCGTGAGTCGGTTGCCCAAGCTCGGCCATCACGAAGTTGGTGAAGTCGACGATGTTGTTGATGGGGTTGAGGCCGATGGATTCGAGGCGGTATTGCAGCCACAACGGCGAGGGGCGCACGGTGACGTTGTCGAAGACGAGCGCGGAATAGCGCGGGCAGAGGTTGAAGTCTTCGATCGAGATTTTGACAGGGCCGTCGCCGCGAGGGAGCAGGTCGAAGCGAACGGGATCGCGGAGAGCTTTGCCCGAGAAAGCGGCGATTTCGCGGGCCATGCCGTGATGGCCCCAGAGATCGGGGCGGTGGGTGATCGACTTGTTGTCGATTTCGATGATGTGGTCGGGCTGGAGCGTGAGGTCGCCGTCGAGTTCGACGATGCCGGCGGTGTCGCGCGTGATGCCGAGTTCGGCGGCGCTGGCGAGCATGCCGTCGCTCTCGACGCCGTGAATTGTCTTCTTGCCGATGGGGAGGTAGACGGACGCAATGCCGGGGCGGCAGTTGGGCGCGCCGCAGACGACGGTCTTGCGTCCGTAGCGCGAGGTTTCGATGACCGCTGTGACGTTGTGGCCGGCGAGCGGCTCGACCGAGAGGATGCGCGCGGCCGACGCATCGGCGAGAGACGCGGCGACCGG
>JBOGMR010000092.1:0-22132 GCA_050746825.1 Bryobacteraceae bacterium
GGGCTTTCCCCTACGAGACGCGCCAGGAAGCCCTGCCGAGACGGGCTCGACGCGCAGGAGCAACAGCCAGAGCGGATCGGACCAAGTCGCGCCCCCCTCCCCGGAAGGACTCAGAGATAGAAGCATAAGCCCTACGCGGGACCGGCGCCGGTCGTCGCGAGGGCCCACGCCGCGATCCCCTCGTTCGTCCCTGACTCGCCACCAGAGGCCCACCCGCGGAGGCGCCCGACTGGCCGGTGAACGCCGTCATACCTCTCACCTATCACCCTATCCCCGACATCGCGTAGCGCGGCGCGAGGTGAGGGGCCGTGACCCGCGACCTAGGCTTACGTCGCGCCGAGCGGGTATCGGGCGCATTCGAGGTAACGAGCATCACGGCTCGGCTGAGGGGCGTCGTTGCGGAACTGTTTCTCGAGTGAATTGCAACTGGGGGCCGCACGCCGCCGCGAGAGTGGCATCTGTTGCGATCCTCCCAACGGCGGCCGCGAGTCTGTTCGATCGAGCCCACCACTCCGCGCGCGCTGCCGGGCGCGCGGAGAAATGCAGAAAGGCCTAGCTCCAATGGATATAAGCAGCGACTTACAGCGAGTTACGGGTCGGTTCGCGGTGCTGGTCCGAGAGCTGGCATACGCTCTGCTCTAGCGGTTGTCGAGCGCAGCAACAGGCTCAAACGTGAACCTCAACTTACTTTCTACTTTTAGGAGATTTGCAAATGATGATCAAAGACCTGGAAATCAGCAAAGAGTTGTCCGGCAAAGACCTCGCCGCCGTGCGCGGTGGCTTTACGATGAACGCTTCGCAATTCGGCTACAACGAAGCCGTTCAGGGCGGCGGCGTGATCATTGGCAGCCCGGTCTTCGCCTCGTACACCGGCACGCAGAACCAGACCGGGGCACAAGCGCAGATCGCCAGCCTCGTGAACTCGCTCGGGCTCGTGTACCAAGTGTAAGAGGTGGGTGAGAGCCGTACTCGCCACGACCCAGCGGGCGGAGGGGAGACGGCAACGTTGGAAGGGCGTGAGAGCCGCACTTACAGCGTAAGTGCGGCTCTCTGCCGTACTTGGTATTGCCCGTCGAGGGAAGGCAGGCCGCCCATCGATCGGACCCTGCCCCGAGCACAGCCTGCTCGGCCGCACGATCTTTCGCGGCGCCAGAATCATCGACTATCCGAGCTCGTTCGCCTGCACCCCGCTGGCGGACGCCGATGGGCATCGGCGGGGAAAACGCCGCTCAAGTAGGTAGCGGGTGAAGCTCGCTTTGAGCACGTCGGCAACCGCGAGGCGGGAAAGGTGAATATCTCACGGAGCGCCCGGCAATCACCGTCCATCTCGCGGGCATCCGACTGAGTAGACTCGCACCACCAACTCGGTCGCACTGAATTCGACATTGGCCACGGAGGGACGATGATCGCCGATTGTGCTCGACGCTATTCGCACTCGGCCAGCTGCCGGGCGCTGTTTGCCGCTTGCGGTGCGGCCCTCGTCTCGAGTTGTGCCGATTTTCGGGGGCCGGAGTTCCAGCGCCCGGAAACCCCCGAGAAGCCCTCGTGGTCCCGACCCGCAGCGGCCGTCTCGGCGTCCGACACGATCACGCAGGATTGGTGGCGGGAATTCCGTGACCCCTATCTGTCCACTCTGGTGGACAGGGCGATCGCGGGAAACTTCGACCTAAAGGTCCTTGCGGCACGCATCCAGGTCGCCGCCGCGCAGATCGGCGAGGCGCAGGCCGGCGCACTGCCGACCGTCGATCTGGGCGCTGGAGCGATCTTCGAAAGAAGCACGGGCCAGAAGACCCAACGACGATACGACTTGGGCGTCCAGGTCAACTGGGAAGTCGACATTTGGGGCAAGGTCGAGAAGGGCGTTCAGGCGCAGACCGCGGAGTACCGCGCCTCCGAGGCGGACTGGCGAGCGGGATACCTGACGCTCGTTGCCGCGGTATTGACGACCTATTTTCAGATTCGTCAGTTTGACGAACAGATTGATCAACAGCGAAGGTCGCTGGCGACGAACAAGACGATCTTGACGATCTATGCGGCCCAGTTCGCGCATGGACTGGTGCCCCAGACTCAGGTGCTCCGGCAAAGGGCCGAGCTCAATCTCCTGACGACCGACCTGCTAGAGCTCAAGAAATCGCGCGACCTGTCCGAGAATGCACTCGCCACATTGACGGGCGTGCCGGCGGGGGAACTCAAAGTTCCAGCCGGGCACCTCCGGGACGAGGTTCGGCTTCCGGGGGTACCCGCCGTCCTGCCTTCCCAGCTGCTTTCGCGACGACCCGATATCGTCGCAGCGGAGTACCGGGTCTTGTCGGCGTACGACCTGGTAGGACAGGCTAGGCTCGCGCAACTGCCATCCGTCAATTTGGCGGGACGGGCGGGAACTGCCGCTCTGTCGCCGGGCGACTTGTTCAGGACCTTCACTCTCAGTTTTCTGCCTAGCATCAACTTTCCGATGTTCGATCCGAGCATCAAGGCGCGCATCAGGACGACCGAGGCGCAAACCCAGTTCGTCGAACAGGACTATCGGCGCGTGGTGATGAGCGCTTTTGAGGAAGTAGAGAACGCGCTCGTGAATCTCGTTGCCCGCAAGGGACAACAAGCGGAACTGCTGGAGGCGACGGATCGACTGCAGGTTGTTGCCACTCAGATAGAAGCCCAGCTCAAGACTGGCGTTGTTTCTCAACTGGAGGTATTCGAGACCGAACGGCAGGTGTTGCGAGCGCAACTCGCCTTAGTGGGGGTTCACCGGCAGATCCTGTCGGACACGGTGACCCTCTATAAGGCGCTGGGAGGAGGCTGGCCGACCGTGAATGTCCGAAACGAGAGCGGATAGACCGACGTGGCTTCCAATCAAGCTGCGATCGCTCGGATGCGGGCGCCAGCACAGCAGAAGTTCGATATTGTCCTCAAGCCTGTGTCCCATCCGGAGTTGGGCGAGATCTCGATCGAAGACGATTATTTCGCCATTGGAGGGGCGGAGCTTCCGTTCGCGTCTTACAAACCGGATATCGTCTCCGGACTGTCGCCCCGGCACGCGCGAATCTTCTGCGCGCACGACGCCGTCTATGTCGCGGATCTGGACAGCAAGAACGGGACGACCGTGAACGGCGTAGACGTTCGGGAGAGGCTCGCGAGGCTGCGCCACGGCGACGAGGTCCGCTTCGGACGGGAGCTGACGTACCGAGTGCAGCTCGACCGGCGCGCGAATGCGCCGCCGCGCGCCGCGAAGCTCGTCAGCCTGACCCTAACTCCCAAGCGCAGCGACCTGGGCCTCCAGTCGATCATCCTCACCCAGTTCCCGTTCTTGGTCGGAAAATCCGGCGGTACGTTTTCGCGGTACCAGGACAAGTACCCTCACCAAGTCAACTACCTCTCGCGGCGCCATGCCCACATTTTCGTGAACGGCACCATACCCTTCGTCGAGGACCTTGGCAGCACCAACGGCACCTACGTCAGCGGCAAACGGTTGGACGAACACGCCTTTCCGCTGGCGGACGGGGACCTCATCGCGTTTGGCGGGAGTCACTTCGTATACAAAGTGAGCCTCAAGAAGGTCCTCAAGGCCGATACAACGGTGACGAAACCGACCGCGGTCGTTCCGAGCCCTGCGGCGGACCCCGGCGATCCGGACAAGACTACGTTTGTGGTGTCCGCGGCCTCGTTCCTGGACATCTTCTGCGTCGACCAAGCGGCGCAACAGGCCGACGAGGTGAACCAGGAGGGGTTGAAACAGCGCGACGATCCCAAGCAGGAATCGGCGGGACGCCGAGCGCAGGGCAAGTTGGCGATTCTGCTGTCCGAGTTGACCGAGGCTTTTGTGGGCAGCGAACACGCGAGCATGAGGCGCGGGTTGTGGTGGGCGACCGCAGTCGTGGCGGCGCTCGGGATATTTGCGGTTGTTCTGCATCTCTGGGGAGCGTCCGAGCGGCAAGTGAAGGATCTGGTTGCGAGCGGCGAATATGCCCGCGCGGCGACGGTGGCCAACGAGTACTTGGCGCGCCATCCCGACAGTGCCGAGATCCGGGCGCTGAGCACCGAAGCGCTCCTCAAGGGGTACGTGCCGAAGTGGCTCGCCCTGCTGAAGGCCGGGGAGTTCGATCGCGCGAGCGTTGCCCTCGCCGGCATGAAACAGCTCAGCCGTCACAACGCCAGCGCACAGTGGTTGGTGAGCGAGCTCGAATGGATCGGCAATATCGAGAAATTCGTCGCGGCCAGGGGCGGCGTGGATGCGCCGATCCGAATCTACGTGGATGAGGGAAAGATCAGGTCGCTCCTCAAGCAATGGAATGAAGATACGCAGGGACGCCAGAGGGCGTTCGCCACGATCTCGTCCTATGTTGCAGAGTTCAAGGATGCGTACGCCGAGGCGCTCAGCCATCTGCGCAAGCTCCAGAACGACGATTCGGTGTATCTGGCTGCCATTGAGCGCTTGAAAACGACCATCAGCACGGAATTGGATCGGGATACCCCTGAAGCGTTGGAGGCCGTCTTGAAGGAGTATTCGGAGAAGTATCCCAGGCTCGGCGGGCTGGACAGCGTGGGCCAGGATCTGCGCCAGTACCTCGAAGTCGAGCGCGAAGTGCGCGCCCGAAGGTTGGGCCGCCTTGTCGCTCTTCTCGCAAAGGCCCGGTTCTCGACGCCGCCTTTTCAAGCCAAGTTTCGCGCGCTGGCTTCGAGCGACCGGCTTCCTTCCCCGGACATCGTGCAGCAGTATGGCGCCGTCGCCGAGGCTTGGCGACAAGGCGACGCGAGCCACGCGTTCGCCAGTCTGCAAAGGATGGGCAGCGGGCCTTGGGCAGCGGCGGCCGCGAGGGAGTTGCAGCACAAGAAAACCATCGTCGAGCAGTACGTGGCGCTGGAAAGGGCGCGCGGCGCCAACGGATACGAGGAGCGTCTGCTGGCGTTTTACGGTTCGCTCGATGCCGAGGAAGACGTCTACTTCGTACGGGCTACCGAAGCGGACGTCGCTTTCCACAGGGACACGGCGCTCGCGCGGGCGCGGGAATCACTCAACCGAGCCGAGGTGCTGTGGCGCCAATATAGCGAGAACGGAGCGATTGAAGGAAGGCAGCGGCTCAAGGCCGAGATCTCGAACGAGTTTCGAGCACAGGGTCGGTTGCTGTCCGAAGCCAATGAGAACGCAACGCGCGGCGTACGCATCCACATGCGATTGAAGGTGGCTCATCCGGCTCAATGGGCGAAGCTCCAGGCGGACATCAAGGCGGAAGCGGAGCTGCAGCGGAGGTCGTTGCTGGATCTGCGCAACGTACTGGAGCCCGGGCTGTTGAAGGCAAAGCTCGCCCTACTGGGAGGCCGGAACGATGACGAACGTAAGTCCCCTTAGACCGTTGGCGAAGGCGCTCGAGGATCACAGTGCCGAAGGTATTGCAATGCTGACCGCGGAGCCCTCGCGGTTCACCCGGGGGGTTGTCGTTGCGATGTTGGCGCTGGTGTCGTCCGGTCTGATGTGGTCTTTTCTCGGACACGCCGACGTCATCGTGACGGCGCAAGGCGCACTCCTGCCCGACTCGGAAGTGCGACGCATTTACGCGCCGGTTGATGGCGAACTGGCGAATCTCTACGTCGCCGAAGGCCAGCCGGTGTCGAAGGGCGACGTGCTCGCCAGACTCAACGCCAAGGGGGCGATCGAGGCTGCGGCCAATGCGCTCCAGGCGCAGCTGAAGCTCGAGGACGCTGAGCGGGAATGGAAGCAATTCCCGGAGAAGAAAGCGCTGATGGAGCGCAAAGTCGCGGCACTGAAACAGGCGCTGGAATTGGCGGAGCATCAGCACGAGAACCGCGTCGCGGAAGGAACGACGAAGTTCGCGGAAGTGCAGAGAGCGCAGCTTCAAGAAGCCCGTACGAGACTGGGGGACGCTCGCCGCGCCCGCGACGCTGCCAGGCAGGAAGCGGCCCAGTACGAGCGGCTGTTCGCGCTGCCCGGCGGAGGCGGCGTCTCGCAGCTCCAGGTTGAGACCAAGAGAAACGCGTTGCTGGCGGCCGAGAACGCCCACATGGTGGCGCAATCCAGGCTCAGCGAGCTGGGTGCTCGGCAGAGCCAGGAATATTCACAGTCCAGGGCGCAGCTCGAGACCGCTGGCCAGGAGCTCACGAAACTGCCGCTACAGCACGACGCGGCGGCCAAGGAGATCGCCATCACCGAAGAGAAGCTGCGACTCCAGCTGCAAAGCGCTCGTCTCATTGCCGAGGCCGCCGCCAGAATTCGGTTTGAGAATATCGACGAGGAGAACTTTCTCCTGATCGTTGCGCCGGAGGACGGCGTCGTCACGGATGTGACCTCCACTCAGCAGGGAGACAAGGTCCTCGCCAACACCCCGCTGGGCGCAATTGCCCCGAAGAATGCGCGTCCGATTCTCAAGATCGAGATTGCCGAGCGCGACCGGGCCTTCTTGCGGGAAGGGCTTCCGGTCAAGCTGAAGTTCAATGCGTTTCCCTATCAACGCTACGGCATGATCAATGGCACGCTGAACTATATTTCGCCCGCCACAAAACCATCGCCGCAGACCAAGCAACCGGTGTACGAGGGGCGTGTGACGATCGAACGGGATCACTACCCGGTCGCGGAGACCAAGTATCCGTTGCGATATGGGATGACGGCGGCGGCGGAACTGGTTGTCCGCGAGCGACGCCTGATCGACCTCGCGCTGGATCCCTTCCGACAGATCGGGGGATGATTCCAGGGCGCACTCAACGCCACGACTCGCACCCCGGGGAGACCGCGACTCCCCGCCTGATGAGATGACGCGCGGCTGCAAGGCCACCACGCGCGGCACTCCGTGGTCGCGTTCGCCGCAGGGATCCTGGAATCCGACCTGCTACGCGCTTCGGGCACACCGGCCGCCGCTCGCGTGCCGTGAAAGTGAATAAGTCGCCGATCTTCCGGTAATCCTGGTCTGACTCGCCGCTGCGCGTCTGTCTAGACTCGCACCATTCGCTTACATCCATTCACACCACAGTCAAAGGAGGGACGATGGCGGCGATCCTGCGGATCGATGACGAAGTCATCGGCATCGAGAAGTTCGTAAGGATGCTGAAGCTCACGGGGCAGTTCGAAAGTCTCCTCGATCAACTCGTCAGAGACAAGCTCACGGTCCAGGCGGCGAGAAAGCGGGCTGTTCCCGTGTTGCCCGCGGAAATCCAGGAACGGGCCGATCAATTTCGCCGGGTCAGGGGGTTGCACAGGGCGGCCGACACCAACCGCTTCCTCAACGCCCTCGGGGTCAGCCTGGACGAGTTCGAGTCCTTCATCACCGATACCCTGTACCAAGAAAAGATGATGGAACAGGTTTGCAGCGACGAGGCGGTCAAGCAGTACTTCAAGCTGAATTCGCCCAAGTTCGAAAGCATCGAGGTGAGCCACATCGTTCTCGAAACGGAGGGCAAGGCGAAAGAAATAATGTCCTTGCTGCGCGATGATCCGGGCTGCTTTTCCGAGATGGCCCGCGAACATTCGCTCGCCAGCACACGCGAGCACGGCGGCGTCATCGGCAAGGTGCTGCGCGGGTCCCTGAAATCCGATGTCGAGGCGAAGGTGTTCAGCGCTTCCGCAGGCGACCTGCTCGGGCCGTTTCCATCGGCCGACCGGTCCTTCTACGAGATCTTTGCGGTGAGTGCGAAACGTCCGGCCGTGCTGGACGAGGAGGCCGCGGCCGAGATACGGCGCCTGCTCCGCGAGGAATGGCTCTCGGCGAGAGCGCAGGAACACGTCATCGAAGCGCACTAAGGCCGAGGTTGCACATGGTCGCGCAACCGGGCCAGCAATCCCTGGCCGAGTTTCTGTCGGCGGTCGAGATCTTGTCCCTGTTTACGCGGGCCGAGCTCGAGCAGCTCGCTCGGCACGCGCAATCCCGGTTCTTTGCATTCGGCGAAACCGTCTGCAACGCGAGCGAGCCCGCTGGCGGCCTGTTCGTGATCAAGTCCGGCTCCGTCCGCATATTCACCGAGGAGCAGGGCAAGGAAATCAGCATGGGGGTGCGCAAAGAGCGCGACGTATTCGCCGAGATCGCGGTGTTGCGGGAGCACCGGCACGAATCGTCGGTGCGCGCTTCGGTAAAGACCGAGCTCCTGTTCATACCGCGCAAGGCGATCGCGCCGCTCCTCTCCGGGAACGCCGCAGCACAGGCCTTCGTCACGAGCTACGTCGCGATCAGCTCCGCGGGCGGATTCGTCGCCCGTCTGTTCGATCTCCGCGGCAAGGTGAACAAGGGTGAGCTCGAGGAGGTCATCCGCAGCCTCGGCGTGAAGCGGGTTGGCGCCGGCAAGGACATCCTGAAGCAGGATTCGCGAGAGGACCGGAGACTGTACATCGTGCGTCACGGGGAAGTTCGCATCGTGCGCAAGGAGGAAGGCACCGAGTACCCGCTCGCGACGCTACGGCAGGGGGAGATCTTCGGCGAAAAGGCCTGCCTGATGCGCCAGGAGC
The DNA here is from genome assembly GCA_050746825.1 of Bryobacteraceae bacterium. Classification (GTDB taxonomy): domain Bacteria; phylum Acidobacteriota; class Terriglobia; order Bryobacterales; family Bryobacteraceae; genus JBOGMR01. The sequence goes on from JBOGMR010000092.1 coordinate 8,444, forward strand.
AGATGGCATCGGCGGTTGCGAGCACCGACACCGCGTTGCTGGTCATTCCCGAGAAGACCGTTCACTTCATTCTGGAGCGCAACCCGAAGCTGCGGGAGGTATTGGAAGAGCGAATTCGCTTTGCCGAGGGGGAGCTGCAGCGGCAAAGGAAGCTGGCGGAACGACGCAAGCTCCCGGTTAGGCTCGATCTGCAATCCAAGCCCGAGCTCGGCGAGAAGCTGATCAAGCCATTTGCGCTGATCGAGCAAGCCGAAGAAATGGATTGCGGCGCTGCGTGCCTGGCGATGATCTGCCGGCACTACGGCATCCCGATGACGGTGGGCAAGCTGAGGGAACTGGCCAACGTCACCACACAGGGCGCGACCCTGGACAGCCTCGCGCGTGCCGGCGAAGCGCTCGGCTTCGCGACACGGGGAGTCCAGTGCACCCATCAGGCATTGCTTGGCTTCGAGCTGCCCTTCATCGTGCACTGGGAGGGCTACCACTACGTCGTCGTGTACGGCATCTCGAAACGGCAGGTGCGGGTAGCGGACCCGGCGGTCGGCTTCAAGAAGATGACCGTGGAGCAGTTCGAACGCGGCTGGAGCGGCACCTGTCTCGTCTTTACGCCGGGTCAGAACCTGGTGCAGCTGGCCGCATCACGGTCGCCGTGGGTCCGATTCGCTGGCTACCTGAAACCCTACAAGAGGATCCTCGCCCACCTGTTCATGGCGACCTTCGTGATCCAAGCGCTGGGGATCGTGCCCCCGGTGATCATCCAGAACGTCCTGGACGGGGTGATCGTTCATCACAACGTAAACCTCTTGCACCTGCTGATCATCGGCCTGGTCATATCCAACGTCTTTACCCAGCTCATCTCGACGATCAGAGCGCTGCTCGCAAACTTCATGGTCCGCAACATGGACTTTGCGATGATGTCGCAATTCTTCATGCATACGATGTCCCTGCCGTTGTCCTTCTTCGCAAACCGGAAGACCGGGGATATCTTTGCGCGCTTCCAGGAAAACCAGACGATACGAGCCTTTCTGACTGAGTCGACCGTGACCACGGTGCTCAACCTGCTGATGGTCTTCATCTACTTCACGATTATGTTCCTGTACAACGTGAAGATGACCCTCGTGCTGATCGCGTTCGTCGTCCCGATCGTGGCGCTGACGGTGCTGGTGACCCCGAAAGTGAAGAGCTATGCACGCGAGGTCTTTGCCGCCTCGACCGACGCGAAGACATTGCTGATGGAAGCGCTCGGCGGAGCGGAGACCATCAAGGGCATGGGCATCGAACGGCCCGTTCGCCTGAAATGGGAGAGGAAATACGCGAAGGCGCTCGACGTGCAGTACCGGTCGCAGGTTTTCAACATCCGCATCGGGCTCGCGAGTCAGCTGCTCAACGCCGCCACGACGGTCACCATCCTTTGGGTCGGAGCCAATCTGGTGCTCGCGCAGGAGCTGACCATCGGCCAGTTGATCGCGTTCAACGTGTTGATGGGAAGCGTGCTCGCGCCCCTGCTGGGACTGGTGCAGCTCTGGAGCCTGTTGAACGACGCGGGCGTCGCGATGGAACGCCTCGGTGACGTGCTGGACATCGCGCCCGAGCAGAAGCCCGAGGAGCTTGCGTCGCGAGTCTTGCTTCCCGACTTGAAGGGCGAAATCCGCCTCGAAGGCGTCTATTTCCGCTACGGCGGAAACGAAACGCCCTATGTTCTCGAAAACCTCAACGTGGAAATCAAGCCAGGCGAGCTGGTCGCCGTCGTGGGCCGCAGCGGCTCGGGAAAGACGACGCTTGCCAAGCTGCTGGTCGGCTTCCACGCGCCCACGGAGGGCAGGCTCATGGTGGACGGCTATGACATGAGCGTGATCGACAAGGCCTATTACCGCGCTCAGGTCGGTTACGTGATGCAGAACCACCTGCTCTTCTCCGGGACGCTGGCGGAGAACATCGCCAGCGGCGACGAGAGCCCGGACCGCCGGCGGATCGAAGAGGTGGCGAAAAGGGCGGACGCGCACGGATTCATCAGCAAGCTGCCGATGCGGTACGAGCAAGTCGTGGGGGAACGCGGCATGGGCCTGTCCGGCGGACAGATCCAGCGGCTCTGCATCGCCAGAGCGCTGTACCACGATCCGCGCCTGCTGGTCTTCGACGAGGCGACCTCCGCGCTCGACACGCAATCCGAGAACGCCATCGTCGCGAACATGCACGGCATCCTCAAGGGGCGCACCGCGGTGGTCATCGCGCACCGGCTCAGCACGATCATGCGGGCAGACAAGATCCTGGTCCTGTACGAGGGGTCGATCGTGGAACACGGGTGCCACGAGGAATTGGTGGACCGAAGAGGCATGTACTACCAGCTGGTTCAGACGCAGCTGAGCGCAGCATGAAAATACTCGACCAGAGCATCCACGGAGGTTCTGCGCTCTCGTACGCGGGATTGATCGAACGAATCGAAATTCTTCGCTCGATGCTGCGATGGTCGTCGACGCTGGAGCGACCCGAAATCGAGAGGGTATTTAGGCAGTCGAACGCGCTACGCGACGAAGTGATGCGGATGTCGTTCAAGGAGCGGTTCGTGACGGCGGCGGCTGCGGAGCCGACCCGCGTGGATCGGCCGCCGGGAGAACGTCGCCAAGCGCTGCTCCAGCGGAGCTTCGTCTTCGAGGGGACGTTTGGCGACAACCCAAAGCTTCTGGAGGCATTGGAGATCGCGGAGAAAGCCGCCCCCACGGACCTGCCGGTGCTCATCGACGGCGAGAGCGGGACCGGCAAGGAACTGATGGCGAGGGTGATCCATGCCAACGGGGCGCGAGCCGACAAGCCGTACATCTCCGTCAACTGCGGAGCGATCCCCGACAACCTGCTGGAATCCGAGCTGTTCGGGCACAGAAAGGGCGCGTTCACGGGCGCATCCCACGACCGCAAGGGCAAGTTCGAAAGTGCGCACACGGGAACCATATTCCTCGACGAGATCGGCGAGCTGCCGTTGTCGGGACAGGTGAAACTGCTGCGCGTCTTGGAGTCGCGAGAGATTCAAAGGGTGGGATCGGATGAACCCATCGCGGTGGATACCCGCATCGTGGCCGCGACCAACAAGAATCTGCGTCGATTGTGCGACGCGGGGAAGTTCCGCGAGGATCTCTTTTACCGGCTCGCCGTCATTCATGTGACGTTGCCGCCCCTGCGCGATCGCAAAGACGAAATTCCGCTGCTGTTCGAATACTTCGGCGACGAGGCCGCGGAAGCATTGCGGCGGCGGTCCCTGAAAATGACGCGCCGGCTGCGAGATTTCCTGTCGACCTATTCCTATCCGGGAAACATCCGCGAGCTGCGCAACATCATCTACCGGATCTCGTGTTTGGCTGGGGACACCGCGGACTTGGAGCACCTTCCGGCGGACATTCGGGCCGCCTCGCCGGCCCCCACGGCGGATCACGTCGCAGGAACGGACGGTGCGGGCGTGTCGACCGGGACCTCGCTCGGCGACGCAAAGCGCGTGGCGAGCGACGAGGCGGAGAAGGCGTTTCTCGAGCGCGGCCTTAAAGAAGTCGGGGGAACGGTGGCCCAACTCGCCAGGCGGTGCGATATGAACCGCTCTCATCTGCAAGTGCTGCTGAAGAAGCACGGCATTCGGTCCAAGGACTTCCGGAACCAGGATTCGCCTCAGCCCCGAGTTTGACGGAGCGAGCGGGCCCCGCGCTGCGTGAGCCTGTGACAATCCGCGAAGGAAGCTTCAGCGTCGAGCACGCGGGCAGGAAGACTTCGCTTCGGCCCGGCTGCGGCGTGCCTAAACGAGCTGAGGATCGCAGGATGGCGGCCCACATCTGTTGCGACCGAGCGAACAGCACCGCCGCAGATCTGTTGGATCTCGCCTACCACCCGGCGCGCCAGGGACCCCGGAGAAACACTCGGCCAGGGTCGATATATCGATTGTCTACAGGTAGTTACGGGTCGATTAGCGGTGTTGATCCGAGACTGGCACGGCCTGTGCTGTGGAAGTTGCCGAGCGCAATGACATGCTCAACTGCATATGAATCTGGACTTCTCTTTCACTTACTTTTAGGAGAACTGCAATGACGAGCCTGATGATTAGAGACCTGGAGGTCCGCAAGGATCTGACCGGTAAAGAGGCCGCCACCGTGCGCGGCGGTTTTGATCTCTTCGCTTCGCAAGGCACCGGCCAGTATGTTTCGCAGACCGGCGGTGTGATCTTTGGCAGCCCGGTCATCGCTCTGGCGGTGCCGATCCAGGTCCAAACGGGGATCAGTCTCGACCTGGCCAACATCGTCGGTTCGATCGGAGCTGTGTCGCAATAGGCGTGTGAGAGCCGACTTACAGAGGGATTGCCCGATCCCCTCATGTGCGGCTCTCTGGCCCGCACTTTCTCGGAGAAACAACATGGCTGCAATTGCTATCACTGACCTTCCCAAAGACCGCGCATTGGACCGCAAGGCGATGTCGTCCATCCGTGGCGCCCTGTCGTGGGTGAATGCGGCGTTCAACGTTCCCGTCGTGCCGATGCCCAGCGTCGCTCCGGCGTTCTTCCAGCAGGTCGTCAACAACACCTTCTACTACATCGAGGAGATGGTTAATCACAACCAGCTGGTTAGCGTCCAGAACTCCGGGAACAATTCGCCCATCACCGCGGTCCTCATCAGCTCGATCAACAACGGCGGGCCGCGAGTTCAGTTATAGGGCGCGCTGTAGGCTGCGGCGAATGAACGTTCGATCTTGCCGCTCCCACTTCCGCGGCCGAGAGGTTCGGAGTGGATCGAGGCCTACCCTCGGAGAACCGGCCGGAGGTGGGCAAGAAACTTCAAACGCTCGGCACAACTGAGCGGTAGGCCTGTCCTCCCTCTAACTACGGGCTTCCAGCGCGGCGACGCGCGCTTCGAGATTGTCCACCCGCTCGTTGATCACGGGCACGGAGCTTAGGAGTATGCCCACATCGGCCTTGAGGCTGGCAATGGTGGCTTCTATGACGTTCAATCGATGCGAGTGCTCTGCGAGCGTCCTGCGCGTTTCAACTCGAAACTCGCGCATCTCCTCGCGAAACTCGATTATCGTCTTCAGCGTTAGATCCATTACGCGCTCTCCTGCGAAGCCCCATTGTAACGCCGCCTCGCAGCGATAATCCTAGGACGCGCGGGGTGTGGTTGCTGGGCCGATTCGGAAACGGCGGAGCACCGGGCGGACGTCCGCGGCCGCGCACCTCGGGGCGTGCGATGGGGCGCTCGCGACCCTTTAGGCGAAAGATGGCGAGTCACCGCGAGCGAGCGGGGCGAACTCTGCGTACGTACGGGGGCTATGGCTTGTTCAGTCTGACACGGTCCATGAGCTCGCGCGGACTGAGGACCGTTACGCCACCTCGGACCCGCAAGGGAAAGTGACGAAGGGTCTCGGTCACCAGCACGCTCGCGCTTGCTGCAGCGACCGACAAGAACGGCTCGTCGTCAGGGTCCGGCAGGGCGATGGACCAGGGCGGGGGAGCTGCCACGACGAACCCGAATTGATCGAGCGCCGCGAGGATATCGTCGATGCGCGCGGACGGAAACCGAAACTCCGGGCGCCTCAGGACCTCCTCGTACTCCTGCCGGATCGCGCCGTCGAACGCGGGCTCCAGGTCGCCGGCGAGCACGGCTTCCACGATCCAACCGGGCGGCCCCGCGGCCGACAGCAGCCCTGCGACCAGGACGTTGGTGTCGAGGACAACCCTCATCCCGCGGCGGTGCGGGATCGCGCCTTACGGGTCTTCGTGATGATCGCGTCGATGTCCCTCGTCGACATCCGAGCGAGGCCGCGCTGCTGGCTCTCCTGCCGGATCGTCCGGAGCGCCTCGAGCGCGCGCGCGCGGCGCAGGGTCTCGAGGGTGCGGTCGATCGAACCCGCATCGACGGGGATCATCACCGCGACCGGGCGTCCGTTGGCGGTCAGCACCGCCTCACGCTCGCGCTTGAGGGCGTCGCGAACCTGCTTTGGCCGAGTCCGGAAGTCCCGGATCGTGACGGTCTTCATGGGAGGAGTGTACGCTTACGGGTGACAGTTGTCACCCACGGCGAGTGCTGCGTGGCGTAGTTATCGGACGCGCCCCGGGGCGCGCACCCGGCCGACATAAGTCGGCACGATTTCCGCGACGGCTTTCGGCTCGATGTCGAGCTCCCGGAAACCCGGCAGGGTCCCGCTCGCCACGTTGTCCGCCCTGAGAAGGTCAACTTGGCCGGTGGTGAACGGCGGGCTTGGCAGGAGCTCGAACAACTGCGCCAGGACCTCGGCCACGGCGAACGGCACCGGCACGACCAGCGGCGGTCTGCCGATGAGACGCTGCGCGAAGTTCCCCAGCTCGCGTAGCGTGTACACGCTGGGGCCGGCGAACTCGTAGGTCCGGCCGGCGGTCGCGCGGTCAGCGAGGATGCGCACGATGGCCTCTGTAACGTCTTCTACGTAAACGGGCTGCAGGCGGGCGCGGCCGCCGCCGATCAGGGGCAGCACCGGGAGGAGGCGGGCGACGGCGGCGAGCGTGCCGAACAAGGCGTCGCCGGGACCGAACATCGCGCTCGGGCGGACGATCGTGGCCCCCGGAAACGCCTGCTGGACCGCCAGCTCGCCGCGTCCGCGCGCGCGGATGTAAGGCGACGCCGACTCGGGATCGGCGCCGATCCCCGAGATGAGCACCAGGCGGGCGACGCCGGCAGCGGCGGCCTCCCGAGCGACCGTCGCGGCGCCGCGCTCGTGCACGGCCCCGAAGGTCACCTGGCCCTTTTCGACATACGCGGACACCGCGTTCACGACGACATCGGCCCCGGCGACAGCGGCGGCGACCGAGGCCCGATCGCGCACGTCGGCCCGGAAGACCGCGACGCCGTCGAACCCGGCCGCGCCCAGGGCGGCCCGCGCGCGGTCGGAATCCCGGACTGCGACGCGCAGCGTCGCCCCCTCGGCGGCGAGGCGCCGCACGAGCCGCCGGCCGAGAAACCCCGTGCCGCCGAACACGCTGACCGTGGTCATGGTTTCTCTCCGACATGCCGGTTAGCGGTCGCGATCGTGGCTGACAGATGGATGGCGAGAGTGAGCGGGTCCTTCATGGATTTGGACGGTAGGACGCTGCCGGAAATCTTACGAGACTGCCCTGGCCGGTCGGTTTATGCCAGGATCTGCGAATTCGCCATGACACGATGCGGCATGAAAACGCTATTGCTCGTTCGCCACGCCAAGTCGAGTGGGGATGACCCTGCGCTGCCCGACCAAGACCGGCCATTGATGCGCTGGTTCGGATCACGGGGCAGGACGGCCTCTTTCCGACGACGGGGCGCCGCGTGAGCGCGAACGGCTGCAGTCGCCCGAGGAGCTGAACGGGCTCCATGAGTGCATCCTGTTGATGCCTTGCCGCTTCCCGATAGAACGCCACACCCCGTGAAGTTCCTCAAGGCCGTGCGACTGGACGCCTCCGACACCCGGGTTTATCCTCAGGAGGGCGCTGCGCAGGATGGCGAGTGGCTGGTGTCCGGAGGTTACGCCGTGTGCGATCCGAGTGGCGCCACCCACCGTAAGCCTAATTGCCATTGCCTCACGTCATTCATCGGCGCGGTGAGCCACGGGCGCTGCACCATCGCCGAAGTGGTGGAGATTGACAAGGTCGAATACCAACAGCTGCTCGAGCGCCTGGTGCGCCATTTCGTGGACGACCTCGGCGCTCCCACTTTGGAGGCGGCCCGCGCTGTTGCGGACGAGGAAGTCTCCTATACCGCGGAGTTGTGTGAGAGCTTCAGCTCCGGATCGTGGATCACGGTGGAGCGCACTCCCGGCGATGAAGGCATCAAGGAACATTACTCGGTGTTCCGGCGGCTGATGATCGGGGACCACAAAACTTGACCCGGCTGCCGATGACCCGCATCTTCATATTCACAGGATGAGCAAGTTCCCACAGACCAGAGACGCGTAGCAGCGGCAAATCGCGCTAGAGCTGTAGCGCATGAAACTCAATCCGCAGAACCTGCGAGCGTGCGGCTGCGCCGAGCCGGGCGTCCGGCGCAAAACGTTTCTGTATGCTGAGAAACGCATAGGGGTGCTGTAGCTAAGCTAGCGCGTCAGTCCAGCTGGAGCCTATCTCGAAGATAATCGCCTGATGCGTTGCTGGCGAAGAACCGATGATCGCAAGGCGCGCGACGCAGGTCCCTGGACGCGCCAGGGTGGAGGACAAGGCGATCATCTTCGACGAACTGATGCGGGAAACGGCATGACTGGCATGATCTGGCAGGAACGGACGGCCTCGTGGCCGGAGGCTTCACTGCAGCAATCCCGTCAGGATCCGCAGGACCTGGGGTTGATCCCCATGGTGATCGAGCAGAGCGGCCGGGGCGAACGCGCCTACGACATCTACTCGCGGCTGCTGAAGGAACGGGTCGTTTTCCTGGTCGGCCCGGTCGATGAGAACTCGGCCAACCTGATCGTCGCGCAGCTGCTCTACCTCGAGTCGGAGAATCCCGACAAGGACATTTTCCTCTACATCAACTCTCCGGGCGGGTCGGTGTCGGCGGGACTCGCCATCTACGACACCATGCAGTTCGTCAAGCCCGACGTTTCGACGCTGTGCGTCGGGCAGGCCGCGAGCATGGGGGCGCTCTTGCTGTGCGCCGGCGCCAAGGGCAAGCGCGATTGCCTGCCGAATTCGCGCGTCCTGATCCACCAGCCGCTGGGCGGGTTCGAGGGCCAGGCCTCCGACATCGAGATCCACGCCAAGGAAATTCTGTACCTGCGCGCCAAGCTGAACGCGATCATGGCCAAGCATACCGGCCAGGACGAGTCCAGGATCGCGCGCGACACCGATCGCGACAATTTTCTTTCCGCGGACGAAGCGGTGCATTACGGTCTGGTCGACCGAGTGCTGACTTCGCGCTCCGAGGCAGCGGCATGAGCGATCGAGCGGGGGCTGTGGTCCGCAAATGAACGACTACGCGACCGGGCACTGTCAACTTGCCGTTGGGACAGGCGAGAAATGCCGACGCGGCGGGTAAACGGCGCCAGCGTCGAACAGCGTGATCGGATCGCGGGCTGCAGGCCCACGAGCCCCGAGTGATCGATCGATCTTGACGCCCGAAAGTCAGCGCAGTACTTCGTATCCCGATCGACGATCGGTGCGTTACCCGTTTTGACAACCTCGCAAGGCTTCCCATGGGAGCATGCGGGAAGGTTGGCGCGGTGACGGGCTCAGCGGGGTGAGCCCTGTCTATCTCGTCGCCCGCATCGACGGAGGGGCAACCATGGCAAGGAAACCCGTCATCATCCCCGCGCCGGGCGTTCGCGTTCGGCGCGGGCTCCGCTGGATAGAACAGCACGCGCGAGTTGCCTTCGATGATGTTCGCGGCAAGCGCGGCAGAATGCACGGCGCGAGCCGCAGCGACGTAGGCGCAGCGCTCGCGTGGGTTCGCAAAGCGCGGAAGGGCGAATCGTGACGAACCTCGCTTTAGGCGGGAAAGCATCGGCGGCATGAAATTGCCGGCCACGGTGGCGGCAATCGTTCTTGCAGATTCATTCGACAAATCCGCTGGAGCGACTCAACGCCGAGATCAAGCGCAGGACGGAAACGCCTGCTTCAGGGTTTCGTCCGGCTTCTCGTCCATGGTCGGCCTTCTCATCGCGCTTCTCTGGTCGCGTGCCTCGGACGCAAAATCGCTAGGTCCGTTTGGACGCAACTTCCAGTTGTCCCTCCAGCTCCAAGACGCGCGCTCGAAGATCGCGGTCCGAAAGGTAGCGGGCGGTGCAATCCCGGGCTATCGCCAATGCGCCGGTCACGGCGCCGGCCGCGTCTCTCACCAGACTGAAACTCAGGTCCACGTACAACTTGCTCCCGTCCTTGTGAACCGACCGGGTGGTCAACACCCGGTCTCCGTATTTTGTCTGGCCGGTGTCGATGGCTCTGCGGAAGCCTTCCCAATGGGCACTTCGGAGTCGCTCCGGAACGATCACATCGAGGCTGTTGCCCAGGACTTCGGCGGCGGAATACCCGAAGACAGCCTCGGCCCTCCGATTCCAGCCCCGGATCGCTCCGTCGCGGTCGGCGAAGATGATGGCATCCGGAGCCTGCTCCACGATAGCCTGAGACAAATTCAGTTTCGCATTCTCAAACTCGTGGGCCGGTCGCATCCCAGGTCTCCTTTCCGACGGTTTAGAGAGGCCGAGGCGACCGTACGTCGCCGGCGCCTGCCGGCCGCGCAGGACACGACGGCTTGCTGCCCCTCGTCCCCGTTGCGGGAGATCGATAGGAGCCCGTATTTTCCGGCGTCGATGCGGAACTCACCACTTCATATAGCGTGCATCGCGTGCTCCTTCCCGGTAGCGGGACGTCGTCGAACCTCTTCGCGGCGATGCGGTCTCGAACATGATCGTAAGCCTGCTCGGAGACCAGGAAGCTGGTTTCCAGCAGCTTATTCGCGCTCTCGATGCGACTGGCGAAATTGACCGCATCCCCTATGGCGGTGGTCCTTGCAGAATTCGGCGGCCCGATGGTGCCCAGTACGACGTCGCCGTAGTGCACCCCGATGCCGATTCGAAGATTCATCCCATAGACAGTCTCGAAGTAGGGTTGTAGCCCTTCGACTGCCTCGAGCATTTCGATCCCGGCGCGAATTGCATCGAGCGGCGCTGCTTCCGGCTGTTCGACTCCAAAAACCGCCATGAGGCCGTCTCCCATATAATTGTCGATGTATCCGTGATGGCTCCGGATCACCGCCTCAACGCGGTGGAAGTAGCGGTTCAGCAGGTGGATAACATCGTAAGGAAGCAGATTCTCGGCGAATGCGGTAAAGCCCCGGATATCGGCAAACAGCACGGCAACGCGCTTTTCTTCGCCGGCCAGCCGGGGAAGCATTCCGGGTCGAAGCTGGTCGGTTATGGCCACGTCGTCCGCGTCCAGCACCAGGCGCCGCAGCGTCACCTCGCCGGTTACCGTGGTCTGACAGGCGAGGCGGATGTTCGAGACGAAATGCAACCGCTCCGCCATTGCCTGCTCCTTGGCATTCCGCGGCGCGCAGTGCTCCAGACCGGCAGCGATCAGCACCCGGCAGGTGGAACACCGGGCGTTGCCCCCACACACACTGGTGTGGGGAATGCCCGAGCGCAGGGAGATCTGCAGGATGGACTCGGTCGCCTCCGCCTGGACGACCTGGTCGTCGGGAAGGTAGTGGACAAGACCCATGTCGTGTGCCGGACTGGCAGGCTCCGACTCAGTAACCACAAAACTGATCGGTACGGATCGCTTCCGCGCTGGCGCCGGCGCCAACGGGCATGCTCTGCATGCTGTCCACCATCGCGGGCGGTCGGGCGATGCAGTAAATCGGCGCGGATATATCGTCGACGAAGCGCGCCACCATGTCTTTGGTGATGAAGCGTCTCTCGCCGTTCCAGGGCTGAAGCGACTTTTCCATGTCGGTCATGGTGCCGATGAATCGGTAATTCTGATTTCGGGTCTGCAACTGCTGCAACTCGCCAAGAAATGCCGCGTCCTCCGGACGGCGGTTCGAGTAGAAGAGCGGCAGCTTGCGGGGCAGGCCGCGCTTACGATCGAAAACGGCCCGGTGTTTCCCTTGCTGTCGGTCTCCGGCGGGTTGAATCGGCGTGACGTTCATCGACTTGGCCGGCCTCGAATTGAAAGCCCGAAGGTTTCAAGAAGGAAAAAACCCTGGTGTCTTCGGCGACGTTTTGGCGGCCTACAAAACTCCGTTTCGAATATGGCCATCTGTACGTGGATCAGCGATGGACGATGATGCCGATCACGATGGCCGCATCGAGTAGGACCCAGCCGACGCAGGCAAGGTAGATTGTCTTGTCGTGCTTCTGAAGTCCATAGACAAACCACAGGCATGCGGCAACGAGGTACGAGACCCATGAAACAAGTGAAACGCCGCCAGCGTCACGTTCGACCCAGATAGTCAGCACTTGGGGCACCGTCATGAGCATCGTAAACACGGAAAGTCCCCGCAAGACTCTTTCCAGACCGCTGACAGGCGGCGAACCGTCTGACCCGGTCACGCAGCGGCCATCGGCAGGAAGCATCGTCATTACGCCTCTCCTAATGACCCGTGCTCATGTCGAATCCGGGATCGGATCGCGCCGAGCAGCTGGGTCGCGAACCGTGGGGTAGCTACTTCCTGCACTCCGGCGAAGCGTTCGCTCGCTTGAGGTAGGCGATCAGGTCGGCGCGCTCCTTTTTGTCCGTGACCCCGGCATAGCCCATCGCGGTTCCCGGCACGACTGCGAACGGGTTCGCGAGGAAGCGGTCGAGCGTCTTCTCATTCCACACGATCTTCGAGCGCTTCATCGCGTCCGAGTACGCGAAGCCCTTCACGCTTCCCGCGCGGCGGCCGAACAGGCCGCAGTGCCTGGGGCCGGTGCGGTCGTAGGCGAGCGCGTGGCAGGCGAAGCAACGGCTATAGATCATCTCGCCCGCCTTCGGGTCGCCTTGCAGCGGCTTCTCCGCCGCCGGCGCCGTTCCCGCTGCGAGAGCGAACGCGACGCCGGCAAGCATGCGTGCAAGCGCCATCATGCTCAGGACACGAACGCGGAAGGAACGGGCACTTCGCCGAGCGCGTTGCGCAGGATCGCCCAGTGCATCGCCTCGTCGCCGAGGATGCTCGCGGCGGCCCTGGCGAGGTCGCGATTGCCGAACAGGGGCACTGCACCGAGATAGGCGCTCACCGCGCCCTTCTCGAGCATCGCCGCAAAGCGCAGCACATCGGCCTGGGCCTTGAACGTCTCGGTCGGGAAGGTGTACTTGGCTTTTGCCGACACCGGTTTGCCGCCCAGCTTCATGATCGTCTTGGAGAGGAGGTCGGCATGCTCCTTGTGGTGGCCCTGGAAAGTCACCGCGAGGTCGAGCACCGGCTTTTGCAGCAGGCCGCTCTCTGCACCCACCTGGTAGGCGGCGATCGCCTCGAGCTCCGAGCCGAGCGCGCTGTTCAGGATGCGCGCATCCGAGGCGGTGGCTTTATCGCCTTTCGCCGCCAGCGCATCCTGCCCGGCGAGCAGCGCAACGGCCGCCCCGGAGAGCAGCAGGCCGGACTTGCCGAGAAAGGAACGGCGCGCTTCGAGCGCGTTGGGGGCGTTGGCGAGGATCAGAAAAGACATGTCAATTCTCCTGTGGGTGAGTACTGCAAACAATCAGGCATCGCGTGCCTGCAAGTCCATGACGCCGCCTCTTTTGGTCCGCGATGCCGCGCAGGGCGCTGAGCGTGCAGGCGCGCCGGCCATGAATATCGGCGTACGAGGTAAATAATATCCTAATGCGATATATTGTCAAGCCCCTCGCAGAGTGTGGTTCCGGCTGACTGCGAAGGGGTCCCGGGTGCTCGGGCGCCTCGCTGGGATTCACCGCGACGAGCTGGAACGCGTCGGGCCGCAGCTCAGAGGGTTGTTGCAGCAGACCACGGACGTAACGGGGCGGTAGCGCGATGGCCGTGATGGGATGAGGCGCCTTGCGAAGTCATCACGGTTGAGGGTGTTCACCGAGATGCAGAGTTTTGTACCTGCCTGTCGATGTATGGTTGGGCGTCCGGCTCGGCCGGGCGCCCCAGGCCTCTTCCCTAGATCGACTTCAGGTACTCGACGAGATCGCGCTTTGCTTGTGGGCTCAAGCCCAGGTTGAAAAAGCCGTTGTAGTGCTCAACCACGTCCGTCAACGTCGCGAAGCGGCCATCGTGATAGAAGCCG
>JBOGMR010000093.1:0-5468 GCA_050746825.1 Bryobacteraceae bacterium
TTCTCAGCGTGACACTTTTTGAAAAACTGCCCATTTTACAGACGCTCCAAGCATCCGACTCCCAATCCGATTTACTCGATCCAGGCAACCAATTGATTCTGTTCGACTTTTAGCCGGACAGCAGTGACTTCGGACAATGCGTCGTTCTGGACCAGGTACGGCTTTGCTGATCGAATCATGGACAATCTCAGCGCTGACGGTGCAGCCAGGGAAATGATTATCGTCATGACGCAAACGGGAGGTGGACAGGCCCCGGCGCTGGTCGAGCGTTATTTGCTGGATGAAGTGATACCATTCGCCGAGCGCACTTATCGAATTGACGGCGCCCGTATCTCCCGCTTTCTGGCAGGGAACTCCTCCGGCGCGATGCACGCGCGCAACATCGGATTCCTGCACCCCGAATTGTTCTCCGCCATCGGCATCATGAGCGGGGCGGGCTGAACATGACTGCGCCAGCTCTCGAGACAAGTTATCCCAAGCTCTCCGACAGTGCGGCGTTCAACACGCAAGTTCCGTGCATCTATATCGCCATCGGCGAGCGCGACGTCAGCGCCCCGAATATCGTGGCGAACGTACAACGCTTGAAGGAGTCGCTGGATCGACTGGGAATTCGAAGTACTTTCAGCTTGACCTTAGACGAACATGGCTGGTTCAACTGGCGGCGCTATCTGGCCGAGTTCGTGAAGGGGTGTGGACGATGACAAGTTCCGCTGGTATGGCGGCGGCTCTCGCCGTGATGATCCCTGTTGCGGCGATCGCTCAGGATGGCGAAGGCAAGTTCATGATGATGCGAACCTCGGATCGACACACGAAGTAGCTCCCGGATCGATCCTGTTGATCTACGCTCACCCTCCGCAGGCACGTGCTTCGATCCCGCGACAGGACACGGGATTTCCGCCGGTGACTAATCTCGGCGGGACGAGCGTGCGCGTCAGCGTGGCAGACGCAACCGTGAATACTTTTCTGCTCGGAGCCGAGTCGCGCTGAGTGCGCGCGCTGCTTCCTTCCAGCACACCTTTGGGCAGCGGCAGTCTAGCCTCAGCCTAGGCGCGCTTATGCCTTCGGATGCGACTTGTCGTACACGGCCATCAACTCGGTCAGCGTCACTTGCGTGTACCGCTGCGTCGTCGAGAGGCGCGCGTGACCCAGCAGTTCCTGAATGGCCCGGAGGTCCGCGCCGTCCGCCAGCATGTGCGTCGCATAGGCGTGGCGGAAACTGTGCGGGTGAATGGTTGGGTCCTTGGCGAGGTGGCGCCCGTAGAAGTTCACGATCCAGTGCGCGCCACGCGAAGTGAGACGCCCGCCGCGGTGGTTTACGAACATCGCCGCTTCGCCTGGCGGCGCCTGACGATCCACGAGGTACCGCTGAATCGCCGCGGCTGCCTTCGACCCGAAGGGCGACAATCGTTCCTTGCGGCCCTTGCCGCGTACGCGGAGCCAACCCTGCTCCCGGTCCAGATCCTCCACGTTCAGTCCCGTGAGCTCGCTGATCCGCAGACCGCATCCATAGAGGAGCTCAAAAATCGCCAGGTCGCGAGCCGGGTGCGGCCGCTCGAGCGTGTTGCTGCCTACATCGTCCACCAGGCGATTCACTTTCTCCGCGGTCATCACCACGGGCAGCTTTTGCGGAGCTTTCGGAAGCCGCACAAGACGCGCGACATTCGTCCGCACTTTCCCCTCGCGGAACAGAAACTTGAAGAACGCCCGCAGAGCGGCGATCTTCCTGCGCATCGACACGGCGCTCAGCTTCCTCTGATACAGATCGCCCAGCCACTCGCGAATCTGCCACGTCTCAAATTCCGCCGGCGAAGGCGCCGCAAGATCCGGACGCGAGAAATAGCCGGCGAACTGCTCGAGGTCCCCGCTATACGCCTTCACCGTGTTCGGCGACACGTTACGCCGCGCCAACTCGGCGACGAAACGATCGACTTCAGCGGCTAGCTCCGACTGTGGCATCGAGGTATTCATCCATGGATTGTCTGGCGCGCCGGCAGACCTCCGCGTGCCGCTCCCGCTTATCGTGACGAAGCCTCTGGCGGGTCGCGTCGTCGAGAGTGGGCAGCAGGTCGAAGGCAATGTTGGCCGGCTGATAGTGGCGCGGATCGGCGCCGGAGATGTAGGCGCAGAGCGCGCCGATCGCCGTCGAGCGCGGCATCGGACGCGGCTGCTCGCCCCGAGCCAGCTCGCACGCGTGACGGCCGGCCATCAGACCGGTGGCAATCGACTCGACATAACCTTCCACGCCGGAAATCTGGCCGGCGAAAAAAAGCCCCGGCTGCGCCTTGAGCTGCAACGTCGCCGTAAGTAGCGCCGGTGCATTAATGTACGTGTTGCGGTGCATCTGGCCGTAGCGGAGAAATTCCGCATTCTCCAGGCCCGGGATCATCCGCAGGATGCGCGCCTGCTCGCCAAAGCGCAAATGATTCTGGAACCCGACCAGATTGTAGCTGTCCGCACGCAGACTCTCCTGGCGAAGCTGGACCGCGGCGTAGGGCATGCGTCCCGTGCGCGGATCGACCAGCCCTTTCGGCTTCATCGGTCCGAAACGCAGCGTCTCGCGGCCGCGGCGCGCGAGTTCTTCGATCGGCAGGCAGGCCTCGAAGAACGGCGTGCGGTCTTCTTCAATGTGGGCCGGCACGGCCTGGCCGGCAAGCAGCGCGCCGACGAACGCCTCGTATTGCGCGCGATCGAACGGGCAGTTCAGGTAATCCTCCGTGCCGTCGAGCGATTTGCCGTAGCGGGACGCCCGAAACGCAACCGACATGTCGATCGTATCGGCATCGACGATCGGGCTGATCGAGTCGTAAAAATACAGCCGGTCCGATCCGGTGAGTCGTGCGATCTCCGCGGCAAGGGCTTCGCTGGTGAGCGGGCCGGTGGCGATGATCGTGATTGGTCCGCCGGCAACCGCGCTGACTTCCTCGCGGCGTAGTTCGATACGTGGATGCGTCTCGATGGCGCGCGTCACTGCCTCGGCGAACACCACCCGATCCACCGTTAGCGCGTGCCCTCCGGGAACTCGCGCGCGCGCCGCGGCGCCCAGCAGCATCGACTCGAGACGCCGCAGTTCCTCCTTGAGTAGCGCAGGCGCGCTATCCGGCTGTTCCGTCTTGAGAGAGTTACTGCACACTAACTCGCCGAGGCGATCGGTTGCGTGCGCCCCGGTAGCGCGCGCCGGCCGCATTTCGTACAGGACGACGCGAAGTCCTTGCTCCGCGATCTGCCACGCCGCTTCGCAGCCGGCCAGTCCGCCGCCGATGACGTGGATCGATTCCTGAGCCATGGTCTGCACTCAGGATAGCGCGTGGGCGCGGTCTCCGGCCTGCCCATGGCCCTTTTCAGACCGCTGGTCGACTCATCAAGCCTTCTCAGGCGTCTGCAGAATCAACGACACCGCTTCGCAAAGACGCTCCCAGCCTGCTGTCTCCGCGTGTAGTTGCCGCCGCCCCGCTTTGGTCAGACTGTAGAACTTCGCCTCACGCCCGCCTTCGGTCGTCTTCCAATCGGCCTTCAGCCAGCCCTTGTTCTCCAGCCGATACAGCGCAGGGTAGAGCGATCCCTGCCGGATCTGCAGCGCCTTCCTGGAGATCTGCTGGATCCGCTGCGCGATGGCATACCCATGGATGGGCCCCAGCGCCGCGATCTTCAGGATCAGCATGTCGAGCGTGCCCTGGAGCAGCTCGGCTTCTCTCGAGGGCGCCGTGGTCTCATGCCTAGACATTCTAAACATAGGATGCTACGTCATGCCTAGAATGTCAAGGCATCACGCGCGTTAGGCCTCAGGTTTCAATCATGGCGCACATACGTCGTTGGGACTCTGATTACTATTCCTCGGCGTCGAGGAGGAGGAACTGGAGTTGTCCGTGCCGCTCGATGTGGAGGGCAATCGGACTCGCCGGCTTGATCGCTTCGAGCACAGTCTTGAGTTCTGCGATATTCCGGACCTGGCGGTTGTTACATTCGTAGATGACATCACCGGGGAGAAAATCCTCCGTTCGGTCGGGCGCGCCGGAGGCGAGGCCGGCGACCACCACTCCGTTGAGGCGACGCAAGGGGGGAAGCAGTGGCGTGACTTTTTCATCAAGCTCGACGACGAGTATGCCGAGTTTGCGAATCGTGTTGGAGTCTCCATTCAGCAGAGAGAGGATGCGATCGGGATCGCGCGGGCGTTCCAGCACCCCGACCTTCCTTTCCAGCTTCTGCTCGCCTCGCAGCAGTTCCAGCGTGACAACTTGCCCGGCATTTTGGTAGATATTGACTCCGAACTGACGGGCGTTCTCCATAATCTTGCCGTTGAGGCTGACGATGATGTCCTTTATCTGAAGCCCGGCGGATTCCGCGGCGCTGTTTGCCGCGACATCGGCCACCAGGACTCCCCAGTCCTGCTTCAGGTCAAGTGCGGTTGCCAGCGCGGGACTGATTGTTTGGGCGACGACGCCGATCTGGCCCCGACGGACACGCCCGAATTTCCGGATCTGCTGGTAGACATTGCGCACGATATTGCTGGGTACAGCGAAGCCGACGCCTTCATTGCCGCCGGATTGGGACAGGATAAATGTATTGATACCGGCGATGTCGCCCTCGGAATCGAGTAGTGGGCCGCCACTGTTGCCAGGGTTGACGGAGGCGTCGGTCTGGATGTAGATGACCGGGTCGTCGGGACGGATCTGGCGAGCTACGGAACTAACAATCCCCATCGTCATGGAATTGTCAAGCCCGAACGGGCTCCCGGCAGCAAAGACAAAGTCCCCCTGACGGATGTTCTCGGAATCGGCGAACCGCAGATGGGGTAGGCCGGTGGCGGCGATTTTCAAAACTGCGATATCGGTTTCGCGATCGACGCCGAGAACCTCGGCGGTCATGACCCTGCCGGAGGGTTTGAGCACCGAGCGGAATCGCCGATCAGAAGGACTCTGTACGAGTGTGACCTGGATTTTACGGGCTGTTCCGGCGACATGGGCATTGGTGACGATGTAGCCATCCGGGTCGACGAGTACTCCGGAACCTGAGCTGCGGTTGAATTGCAGGCGGTTTGAAGGACTCTCGCCGGCCGAAATTTCGACGGCGCTGATTCCGACTACCGCAGGCGCGATGCGCTCCACCAGCTGTCGAATTCCGTCGCTGAGGGCGCGCAGCGAACTGGTTTGCGATCTCGCCGGACCGGGAAAACCCAAACCCAGGAGCAGGCAGACTCCTGCCGTGGTGTAACGGGTGTCCATGTGAAGATCGTACCGCGGCCGCATCGATGAAAAGTTGCTGCAAAGGAAGAAGCCAGACGGCGCCTTCTCAAATCCGGCAAGACCGTGTACGCAACGAATAAGGGCGGAAGGAGCCACACGTTCACCGCAGTGGCGCAGTTTGGCAAGAAGATCGTCTTGGACTCGACCACCGGCTTCTCCTGCGCGCCCAGACTCGCGAGCGCAACCAGACCGGCTCCAGCGAGACGATTCATTTCAAAACTCAATAAC
>JBOGMR010000094.1:0-3926 GCA_050746825.1 Bryobacteraceae bacterium
CGCCAGGTGCGAACGAAGGCGTCCCCAAACTTCCAGCTCAGACATGTTGGGAGGACATTCCTTCGGCGAACGCCATGCGAGCAAAGGAGCGCATGTTGGCTTCCGAAAGCTCGGTAAGACACACCAGCTCGTCACCGCGGCGGTATCCCGGGTTGCGCTCGAGAAAGAAGCGCACTTCCGGCTTGGTTCGCAGTACCGGACTGATGCCGGCCCACGACTCGCGCAACTGGCCGCGCGACTTGGGGAATCGCACCACGCCTTTCGCGGGGATGTAACATTTGCCAAACTTGCGTCGCGCGAGCGCGTCCATGAGCCGCTGCGTCTCAGGAGGCGTTGGGGAACGCCAGGACGGGTGGTAGGCGTGCGCAAACAGCGGCAGGTATCGATACGTACGGTAGCCCTTTGAAATCAGGAACCAGTAAAGCGGCTCCTCTTTGTGTCTGGCCTTGATCTGGCCCGCATAGCGGCACCAGGCGACGGGAAGCGTTTGCTCGCCCCAGAATTCATGGTTGACAATCGTATCGCCGGAAAAAATCGCGCGGCCGCCTTCGAACTCGATGAGCTCCAGCGTAGAGAATCCCTGGATACGCTCGGTGGCGTCAAACAAAACAATCGCCGAATGTTTCGAGGCCAGATCTTCGGAGAAGATCGCCTCGCTGGTTGATTCGAAGTACGTTTCGTACAGCCGGAACATCTCGGCTTCATGCTCCGGTGTGATGCGCGAACGCGGCCACACCTCAGCGCGCATCTGGCGCATAGAGCCACCTCCGGGCGAACTGGAAAAGGTAGAGCGCGAGTGCGAAGTCGATAGCGGCGTTGATCGACAGAAGCATGTTATGGCGCCCGTCGCTGGGGACGTAGTAAAGCGCGCCCTGGCCCTTGGTGATGAAGTGGGTGGCAAAGTAGTACGCGAAGCCTATCTCAGCGCACAGCATCAGCGCGACGACATGGAAGTTCCGGACCAGGAGACGATCCATGGGACGGCCGGCGCCGTAGCGGCGCAGCAGCCAGAAGATGAGCGCGATGCTGAACAGGTCCTGCGCAATTCCGTAGTAAGGGTGCCAGTTAGTGGCGACGTACATCATCCACAGCTCGATGATGCCACGCAGCGCCATGTTTGCGAAAAAAATTTGGTACATGCGGCGGAGGTTAGGGTCCAGGCGGTTGTCTGCGGCGATGAGTGGCGGCAGGACGAACCAGAACAGAAGCGCGTAGCAGAGCCAGAACAGTTTCGGGATTGAGATGGGACCGCCGAGGCTGACGCCGCGGCTCTGGATCGCGTAGAAAACCAGCGCGGCGAGGGTAAGTGTGCCGATGGCCGCAAGGAAGAGGCCGCGAAGTCGCGATTCAGAGGCGCATTTCGACATGCTGTTCGTGCCCCGCCTCGGGGGGTTCGGCGCCCGATTGCAGCGCCTGTCGCCATTTTAGAATGTGCGGGGCCAGCAGATCTTGCGCGATGATCTGGGTGCGTGGGCGGGTGAAGCGCGCATGGTTGGCTTCGAGGCGGTCGAGGGTTTGCACGTCCTGCCGAATGATGCGCCGGGCAAGCGGTTCAAAAAACAGGCGGATCAGTGGGCCTGCGCCGCCGAAGCGGAACGTGATGACCGTGTAGACCATCGTCGTCGCGGCGTCGATGGGCGTGCACGAGGACGTGATGATGTAGCGGGGGCCGCTGGAGAACTGGTAATCGACTTCGGTGGTGGCGGGTGCGATGAAGCGGTCGGTGTGCTTCATCGCCGACTTGCGCGGGGCAAGCAAGGCCCACACAACGCTCTTCTCGCGCGGTTCCTCGAAGTACTCGGCCTCGGCGCCGTCGGGAAGTGTGCGCACCACTGCGCGCACGGATTTCGCCGTCGGGCTGCGAAACCACGACCGATGCACCGTCACCGCGTGGGGACAGTCGAGGAAGTTCTCGAGGCACGCTTCGACCGGCGCGCGAAACAGCGTCTTCATGGTGAAACTGGTCCAGCCGCGCTCGCCGAGAAGCGGGAAACGGTGTGGAGCCGGAATCGCGGGCGCGGCGGCGAGGGACGTCCACACGAAGCCCTCCTGCTCCTTGCACGGAAACGCCGGGATGCGGAAATGTTCCGGCACGGGACAGCGTGACGGCATGGAGGGAATTTCGGCCACCTGGCCATCGCCCGCGTATCGCCAGCCGTGATAGGGGCACGCGAGCGTGTCTCCTGCGCATGAGCCTTCCGACAACGCCGCTCCCCGGTGGAGGCACCGGTCTTCGAGTGCAGCCAGCGCGGCGCCAGCACGAAATACGACAAGGGGCCGCCCCAGAATCGTGACTGCGAGAGGTTTTTGTCTTAACTCATTTGACCGGCACGCGATGTACCAGCAGGATTCCATAGGGCAGGCCAAACGGCCTGCCTCACCATGTTACTCCGCGGTGGCGTTGACCAGCGAGACGGCCGCCGCCAGCGTCGCCAGAGCGGCCGCCCGTTTCACTTCACGCCGCCCTTGCTGATCCGATACAACTTCGAAGCCGTGCGAATGATGAGACTGCCGCCTGCCATTGCGGGAGTCGCCATGCACATCTCGTCCAGAGTGTTCTTCGCCAGCAGCTTGTAATCCGGACCTGCCTGGATGATGAACGTGTCGCCGTCCTCGCTGAGCGCGTAAATTTTTCCGTTGGACGCCCACGGCGAGGCCGTGAACGCTTGCGCCGCTTCGTCAATGCGCTGCTTGCCGTAGATTTCTTTTCCGGTGCGGGCGTCGTGGCAGGTGAAAAAGCCGCGGTCAAACAGCGTGTAGTAGTAATCGCCGTAAATCAGCGGCGACGGATTATACGGCCCGGCCTGAGGTAAATGCCACGCGACGTGAGCATTGCTCGTCGAGCCGGCCTTGAGGCTGATGTCGCCCGACGCGCCCGGGCGAATTGCGAACACCGGCCGCACCTGGTCTCCGACGTAACCCGACGTGACAAACAACATGCCGAAGCGCTCGAGCGGAGTGGGAATCGTGATCGACGACATTCCGCCGAGCTCCCAAAGCTGCTTGCCGTCAAGATCGTAGGAGCGGATTCGTGTCGTACCCGGCGTGATCACTTCAATGCGGCGTCCGCTCTCCCAGATGAACGGCGTGGCCCAGTTGCTCTTCTCGTCGCGATCCACACGCCAGATCTGCTTTCCTGTCTTCTTGTCGAGCGCCATCAGAAACGAGCGGTCGTCATTGTCGTTGACGATGTAGAGACGATTCCCGTGCAGCACTGGCGAAGCCGCCGTGCCCCAGCCGTAGCGCGTGTTGAAGGGTCCGAGACGTAGCGACCAAAGCGGGGCGCCTTTCATGTCGAAGCAGAATATCCCAAGATTGCCGAAATAGACGTAGAGCCGCTCGCCGTCGGTAACGGGGGTTTCGGAAGCGAAGGAGTTCTTGAGATGACGTGCGCCCGGCGGCGCACCGCGATGGACTTCGCGCTCCCAGAGAATCCTGCCGCTTTTGAAATCGATCGCGTACACCATCCAGCGATGCTCGTCGGCCGGGGCTTCACGATTCCCGCCGAAATACAGGCCCTTCTTCGGCGGCTCGGGCGATTTCGAGCTGATCGCGGAGGTCAGGAAGATTTTGTCTTCCCAGACGATCGGCGACGACCATCCCACGCCGGGAATCTCCGCCTTCCAGGCGACGTTCTCCGTCGCGCTCCATCGGTCGGGAAAAGCGGTATCATCGGCGACACCGGCGGAGCGCGGCCCGCGGAATTGCGGCCAGGTGCCGGCGCCGAGCGCGAGAGCCGCGGCCGCCAGCGCGCACGAACAGGTCTTTACGGCAGACATATATTGGCTACAATATCACTCCATGCGGACGACCATTCGCGGTTTGTGTTTTTTGCTGTATTTTCTGCCAACTCTGGTGCAGGCTGAGACTCACCAGATTGTGGCTCAAACGTACTACCGGACATTTTCGCGCCTGCATCCTGTGCT
>JBOGMR010000095.1:0-3341 GCA_050746825.1 Bryobacteraceae bacterium
AGTGTGCTGTCTCCAGCCGGAACAGGCACAATCCCCGAGGCGTGAAACGCAAAATGAGCAACTACCCGCTCCGCCGTCGCGGCGGCAAGCGCTCACACCTTAGAGGGCAACACACTCTTGAGCTAAACACGACGCCGTTACTGTTTGCGTATGCCAATGACCACCCTAACGGTCGTGGCTCAGAAATCGATGCCGAGCCGCGACCATGAGGGAGCGGATACGCAATTATTTATGACGCTCTGTTTAGCCGCGCATGTGCGGAGCAATCACGTGCATGTGATCGTAGAAGCGGAAGTTCGGCCCGAGAAGGTGATGAATGATTTCAAGGCGTATGTAAGCCGAGCTTTGAACCGGCTCGAATGTTCGTGAGGCGATCCGCTATGTGGTCGAGGAGCAAGGCAAGCCTCTGTCGGTTTTCTTGGGGGACGTGTTGTAAGGCGCGCCAACCGCTCGCTCACGCTCGCGGCTCAGTTACAGGTCGCGCCTCGTGCGACCACTCTTATGTCGCGCACCTGAAGTAAAAACGGCGGCAGCCGGATGTAATAACCAGGACTCAGGCGCCCAGCTCGACACTATCACTGGGCGTCAATGGCCAGTTCCTTGTCACATCGCGGCTTCCGGGCCACTCGTGGACCTCCTTACGATCAGTTATCGGACAGTACGCATGAACCGGTCCTTTGTCGCTGGTGTGATATGGTCATTTACATGAAACCGCCACGATCCATTTCCCGCCGTTCCTTTCTCGCTGCATCCGGCGCCACTCCGCTGGCCTTGGCGGCTCCCCCGGCGAAGCGCGTCCCGATCGGCCTGGAACTCTACTCGGTGCGTGACGAACTGGCCAAGGACCTGATGGGTACGGTTCGCGCGGTCGCCAAGATGGGATACGAAGTGGTGGAATTCTTCTCGCCTTACTATCGGTGGACGCCCGAGTACGCCAAGGACGTGCGGAAGCTCCTGGACGATCTCGGCATCCGCTGCCCTTCCACGCACAACGGCGCCAATTCCTTCACGCCCGAGGGCCTGCCGAAGGCGATCGAGCTGAATCAAATCCTGGGAGCGAAGTTCATCGTGATGGCGAGCGCGGGAAAAGTAATCGGGCTCGATGGATGGAAAAAGGTCGGCGAGCAGCTCGCTCAGGCATCGGAGAAGCTGAAACCGCTCGGCATGCGAGCCGGTTTCCACAATCACAAGACCGAGTTCGTGCCGCTTGAACGCAAGCGCCCGATGGAAGTGCTCGCCGAGACCACCCCGAAAGAGGTGATGCTGCAGCTTGACGTGGGCACGTGCGTCGAAGCCGGGTCCGATCCGGTCGCGTGGATCAACGCGAATCCGGGCCGCATCAATTGTCTTCACCTCAAGGATTGGGGCGCGGGCGAAGGCAAGGGATACCGCGTGCTGTTCGGTGAAGGCGATTCGCCGTGGACGAAGATCTTCGACGCTGCCGAGGCAAAGGGCGGCGTGGAGTATTACCTGATTGAGCAGGAGGGCAGCCGCTTCAGCTCGCTCGAGACGGCGGAGAGGTGCCTCGCTACCTGGAAGAAGATGCGGGCGTGACGCTCACTCGTGCCGTAGCGCGAGCGTCGTCGGGCTTGATTCCGTAAAGAAGATTCTCGAGGGACTTGGCTCAATCCCAGCGCGAGCGGCAACCCGAGCACCAGGGATCTCTCGCGTTCGTCGAGTCACGGTGTACGCGATCACACCGTAGAGCCCGATCGCCGCGAGCAGCAGAGCAAGGGATCGGTCCCAACGACGCGGTGACGTTCGTCGCCAGTGTGCTCGTGATCATCACTGCGGCGCTCGTCGCCATGGCCTATCCGGCGTGGCGCGCAAGCCGAATCGATCCGATGAGAGCGCTTCGGGAAGAATGACGCACGGTTATTCGTGTCATGCGTGTACCCTCTTGGCCCAACTCTGTTTTTGAGCCGGCGGAGAGAGCCGAGCGAGCAGCGATTACGTCGCGGCCGCCGACGAGCGCTGCCCGCTCAGCTCGTGCCGTACATGATCCACGTACTCGACCACCGACGGGAGACTGGCCTGGCGCGCCGCCTCGACAGCTTCCTGCAAATATTCGATGGATGAGCCGAAATCGAAAGTCGCGTGAGACACCCGCGCCAGTTCGCTGCAGGTGTACGCCAGGCCCGTAAAGTTCCTCTCGATTTGATAGAGCTCGCGTGCGGCGCTGTAGTGTGAGTTGGCTTCTTTGTAATTCTTACCGGCGCGCTCGACGTCGCCCAGGCTCTGCATCACGTTCGCCTGACCGAGATTGTTCTTCTCGTTGCGATACAACTCGAGGGCCTGCTCGTAGTGGTCACGGGCGACGCGAACATGTCCGCCCTGCCCTTCGATGTCGCCGAGACTCTTGAGCGTATTTGCCAGCCCCAGATTTGCTTTCGCGCTTTTGAAAAGCTGAATCGCCTCCTGATAACGGTGCTGCGCTTCGTCCAGCCGGCCCAGGCGCTTCTCGAGGTCCCCCAGACTTTGAAGCGCATTCGCCTGCCCCAGATTATTCCCCTCCAGCCGGTAAAGCTCCATCGAGCCGTTGTAACTGACACGCGCTTCCGCGATTTTTCCGAGGCGCCGCTGGAGATCCCCAAGACTCCGCTGCGCACCCGCCAGGCCCAGTTTGTTGGCGCCGTCGCGGTAGAGAGTGGCTGCTTCTTCCAGATGCTTCTGTGCCTGATCGACCTTGCCCAGCCTGGCCTGCATATCGGCCAGGTCCCGTAGCGAAGCAGCCAGCCCATTGCTGTCGTCTTCCCGGCGATATAGCTCGGCTGCGTCGTGATAGTGCTCGATGGCGGCATCGATCTTCTTTGATTTGCGCTCGACGTCCGCCAGCCCCCGCAGGACACCGGCCAGACCCAGCCAGTCGGACTCGCTCCGGAACAAGTCGAGCGTCTGTTCGTAGTTCCGGCACGCGTCGTCAAACCGGCCCTGCTTGCGCTGCACCTCGGCCAAGCCCCGCAGCGCCTTCGCCAGACCCGCGTTGTCGCGCTCCGAGCGAAAATGCTCCGCCGCCTGCTGGTAGTACTCTGCCGCTTCGCCGTTGCCGAACTTCCGCTCGAAGTCGCCCAGTCCGAGAAAAACCATCGCGAGGCCGAGCTGGTCGTTTTCCTGGCGAAACAACTCCCGGGCTTCGGTCAAATGCTCCCGCGCTTCTGGAAGTTCCAGGCGAGTCTCGACGCCGGCCAGCAGGTGCAGCGCGCGCGCAAGCTTCCAGGTTGAGCGTTCGTCGCGATACAAATCCGCTGCTTCTGCGTACATGTTCCGCGCGTGCTGCAGACGCCCCAGCCGCTGCTCGACTCGCGCCAGATCTTCGAGCGCCGCCGCAACCGGAGCCTTTG
>JBOGMR010000096.1:0-3327 GCA_050746825.1 Bryobacteraceae bacterium
GCCGGGAAGTCGCCGCCCCCCGCCCAACCAGTCCCCGCCGAACCGGGCAGCTACCGGAGCGAGCGCCCCGCCGCGGTAGACTGGCCTTGGAATGCCGCTCAAAATCCTGGTCTCAGCCGGCGAAGCATCAGGCGATCTCTACGCCGCGCGCCTGGTTGAGCGGCTTCGGCTCCTGTGGCCTGACGCACACTTCTTCGGCTGCACCGGGCCGCGGATGCGCGACGCCGGCGTTCACACTGTCGTCGACACCGCCAGCCTCGCCGTCGTCGGCCTGGTCGAAGTCGTCTCCCACATCCCTCGCATCTATGGCGAATACCGCAAACTCCTCGCCGCCGCCGAACGCGAACGCCCGGACCTCGCCATCCTCACCGATTCGCCTGATTTTCACCTCCGCGTCGCCCGCAAGCTCAAAGCCGCGGGCGTTCCCGTTATCTACCTGGTTGCTCCCCAGGTCTGGGCCTGGCGCCGCGGCCGCCTTCCCCTGATGCGCCGCGTCATCGACCGCCTGCTCTGTATCTTCCCGTTCGAACAGGACTTTTTCCGCCAGAACGGCATCCCGGCCACCTACATCGGCCACCCCCTCGCCGGCCTTGTCGCGCCGCGTTACACGCGTGCCGAGTTTTTCCGGAAACACAGACTTCCTCCAGGGCGTCCTCTTATAACGGTGCTACCTGGCAGTCGCCGTAGTGAGGCGGCAAGGCATCTGGGCCCCCTCCTGGATGCCGTCGAGCGGCTTTACCGCGACAGGGCTGCCAGTTTCCTTCTTCCGGCGTCGGCTACAACCGGCGCCGTTTTTTTTAGGGAACGCATTTCCCGCGCGCCCATCCAAGTAATAGAAGATGAAACCTGGGATGCGCTCGCCCATGCCGACCTGGCCTTGGCTGCCAGCGGTACGGTCACGGTCGAGGCGGCGTTGCTCGGCACCCCCCTGGTAGCTTTCTACCGGGTGACGGGCCTAAGCTGGTTATTAGGGAAGGTCCTGGTTCGGACGCCGTATTACTGTATGGTGAACCTGGTTGCCGGGAGGAAGGTCGTCCCGGAATTGATGCAGTCGGAGATGACCGGGCCGAGGCTGGCCGAGGAAGCCCGTCGGCTCCTCGACGACCAGTCCGCGCGCAGTCTCATGAAATCGGACCTCGCCGAGGTTGCCGCCCGTCTCCGCACTGACACCGATCCGATGGACCGCGCCGCCGCCTTGATTGAAGATTTGAGGAAGGAAGTAGATGTCATTCATGTCTAGTCCGCGTTTGTCACCGCGCCCCAGCCGTTCCCGGCGCGTCCTTCAGCTCCTGGCCATCCAAGCCGTCGTGCTTGCCGCAGCCTTCCCTCAGGAGCGCCGCTCGCGCATCGATGTCGATCACTACCTCCTCGACGCCGAGGTCAACCAGCGCACCCAGTCGCTCGCCGCGAAAGCCGCCGTCCGCTTCACGCCGCTCGACGACAACACCACGGCGGTCTCTTTCGAGCTCAACAACGCGCTCAACGTCTCGCGAGTCCTCGACGAAAAAGGCAATCAGATTCCCGCGACCCGCTATCAGCAGGATTCGACGATCCGTCTGAACTTCAGCGAGCCAATTCCCAAAGGCAAGCCGGTCACGGTCACTTTCCACTACGACGGCCGCCTCTCCGGCCAGGAAGACTCGCCGGTCTACGGCATCCGCTTCGCCTCCATTCAAAACGATTTCGCCTACCTGATGTATCCCTCCCGCTGGTACCCCATCAGCGGCTATACCAGCGACCGCTACACCGCCGAGATGAACATCTCCGTCGCGTCCGGATATCGCGTGCTGGCGAGCGGCATCGAGACTTCTTCGAAGACCGCCGACAAGACCATTTACAGTTTCAAGCTCACGCGCCCGTCGTTTCCCGGCAGCATCGCAGTCGTGAAGGATGACGGCGGCGTCCCGGTAAGCTCGGAGGGCGTCACTACGACCCTCTATTTCCGTTCTCAACGCGAAGTCGCCAATGTCTACGGCCAGGAAGCCGGCAAGATCATGACGTTCCTCACGTCGAAGTACGGCCTGCCGCCTTACGCGAACCTGAGCATTGTAGAAACCGACAACGGCGCACCGAACGGCTATTCGGCGCCCGGAGTGCTCTTCCTGAATCCTCGCGGGATCGGCAAGGCAGCCAATCAGAAGCTGCTCGCCAACCAGATTTCGCGGCAGTGGTGGGGCGGCCTGGTGTCGCCGGGGACGCGCAATCACTTGTGGCTCGCCAACGGGCTTGCCGCCTACAGCGAGACTCTGTATCTCGAGCAAGCCAATGGTCCGTCGGCGCTCGAAAACGAAATGCGCGAAACGTTCGTCGACGCCCTCACCATCGACAATGTGCCGCAGATCCAAGCCGCCCGGCTCGAAGATTACTCACCGGAGCTGATCGCTCTCACTGGCGCGAAAGGCGCGGCCACCGTCCACATGCTGCGCCACGTCCTCGGCGACGAGAAATTTTTCCAGGTGCTCAAGGAGTTCACGCAACAAAACGCCTGGAAGCCCGTCGTCACCGACGATTTCCGGAAGGTCGTCGAGACCGCCGCCGGCGAAAAGATGGACTACTTCTTCATCGAGTGGATCGAATCGAGCAGCGCGCCCGAGTTCAAGCTCGAGTACACGATCTTCCGTACCCAAAAAGGCTTCCGCGCCATGGGCAAGATCTCGCAGGACCTCGACACCTTCCGTATGCCCGTCGTGCTGAAGATCGAGACCGAGGGAAATCCGGAGGAGAAGCGCGTGGAGGTCGTCGGGACTTCTTCGGAGTTCTCGGTCGATACGTTCGGCAAGCCCAAGGCGATCCAGCTCGATCCCGCCAACCGCGTCCTCCGGTTTAGCAATCAGATGCGCCTCGCGGTGGCCATCCGGCGCGGCGAGCAGTTCGCCGAGCTCAGTGAATTCGGCGAAGCGCTCAAGGAATACCAGAGGGCTCTCGAAGCCAGCCGCAACAGCTCCCTCGCGCACTATCGGCTCGCCGAAGTCTATTTCCTGCAGGGTAACTTCCAGTCAGCCGCCAACGAGTTTCGCGAAGCCCTCAATGGCGATCTGCAGCCCAAGTGGACCGAGGTTTGGTCGCACATCAATCTCGGCAACATCTTCGACGTTACCGGCCAGCGCGATCGCGCTATCAACGAATACCGCCAGGCCGAACGCACCAAAGACAACACCCAGGGCGCGCTCGAAGCAGCCGCCAAATACCTCAAGCAACCCTACGAGCGCCAAAAACGCACCGACCAGTAGGTGGGACGGGGCAGGCGGTTTCGCCTGCCCATAGTTGTGTTATCGGAATCGTTGCCTGGCGCAGGCGCTTTTGCCTGCCGCGCCGGGACTCGTCCCG
>JBOGMR010000097.1:0-6166 GCA_050746825.1 Bryobacteraceae bacterium
ACCCACAAGACGTTCGGCAAGATGAGTTCCGATGAAGCCGGCGCCGCCGGTAATGAGAATGCGATTCACTTGACCCCTTATGGTTTTTTGCCGTACACGCGATAGAGCCGGTCGCGGTGCACCAGGACGAAGTCGTTCTCCAGAAGACCGCTTACATAAGTGTAAAGGTGCGGCGCCTTCTTCGGATAGTTGGTGAAAGCCTGAACATAGCCGCGCTCATCCATCACGATCCAGGCCGGCCGCTTGCCTGTGTAATACCCGATGGCGCCGTCGTCGATCAGATTGTTGAAGAACCCCAGCGCGAAACCCAATTCCGGCGGGCCCATCACGAGTTCGCGTCCGCCCGACTTCTCTTTGAGTAGCTGGGCTGTCGGCAGAAACTCTCGATGATACGGGTCACGCCTGATGTTATAAGCCGACCATCCAATCTGCAGCAGCAAGTAAGAACCCAGTACGATTGCACTGACAATGCGAGGCACGCCGCGGCCCGCGGTTTCATATAGCCATACCGCGAGAAGCGCTGCGTACAGCGGCACGATGTGGATCAAATAGTAATAGGTTTTCTGACCGACGACGATCGCCAGGATCAGAAAACCCGTGGCGGTGATCAGCAGGAGCAGGCGGTATCCGAAGTTGCGCCGGATCCGCGGCGTGAAGAGCGCTCCGCCGATGCCCAGCAGATAGAAGAACGGGACCGCGGATTTCACGCGCGCGGCGCCGGTCGAATACGAACTGAAATATACAGGGTCGAGATAGCGGTCCACGATTTCGCTCCGAATCGCGGCCAAGGGTGTGAAGATCGTGTTGAAGCGGTTGTTGGCTCCCATGGAGAGCTGCTTGGAAGCGGTCGCGAAGTCGCTGGCGACATAGACTCCCCACGGGATGAATACGATCAGATAGCCGGCGGCTGCAAACAGCAGGTACGGAATGCGGAGCCGCTTCCAATCCATATACAAGGTGATCAACAGGACGCCAACCAGATAGTTGAGCGCATTCGGGTGGCACGCTGCGCTCAGCGCGAGCAAACCGTGACTCGCAAAGACGGCCCAGCGAAGGTCATTCTCGCGGAGGAGGAGATACGCGGCGATGGCAGCGGTGCCGAGCGCGGCGCAGGCCATATCGGGACGGCCGTCGCTGGCGGCGTCAATCACGATGTGATTCACGCCCACCAGACCCACACCGAGAACGGCGAGGCCGGGCGATCCCGAAAGCCGCCAAAGGATGGCGAACCAGGCTCCAAGCAAGATCAGGCCCCACAGCATCGACTCGGCGCGCATGGAGAACACCGAGACGCCGAACAGCTTGAACCATCCGGCGGACGCCACGCTAAAGAACGGCATCCCGTAAACATACTGGTTGACGCCGGCGTAGACCACGCCCGGAGCGACGATGCTGCCGGTAGGCTCCATCACCGAAACTCCCATGGACCCGCGAGTGATCAGGTCGATGGACGGGTTAGCGAACATCGCTTCGTCGCTCCATGGCGCCTTCGTCCAGGAGTTCGCGCCGGCGAGGAGCAGGTAGAACACGAGACACGCCCCCAGCCAGAACCGTTCGCGCGTGCCGAGCGGTCCGAAGCCCTTCGGACTATCCATTCCGTCTCCCGCGAGTGGATTCCATCGGGGAGACAGCGGTCAGCGGTTCGGGATCGGAGGTCTCTTCGACGAAGTACTTGGGACGGCGACGCGATTCGTCGAGAGTCCGCCACAGATACTCGCCGAGCACGCCGAGCATGATCATCTGCAACCCGCCGAGCGTCAGCACGACCACCATGAGCGAGGCATAGCCCACGATGGTCTGTCCCCCGAAGAAGTGCGAGATGAAAATGAACAGGGCGTACACGAAACCCAAAGTGCTGGACGCCAGGCCGAGGTACGACATGGCGCGCATAGGCGCGTACGAGAACGCGACGAAGGTATCGGCAAACAGCTTCAGCTTTTTGCGCAGGTTCCACTTCGTGACGCCATACTGGCGCGCCTGCTTGACGTAGGGAATCTCCATCTGCCGGAACCCGAGTTTGGCAATTTCACCGAACAGGCTCGGGTTGGTGCCGACCGAGCGGCTGAGCGCCTCGATCACGCAGCGGTCCATCATGGCGAAATCGGAGCCGTCGGGCGGCACGGCCATTTCTCCGAAACGGTTGAGCAGCCAGTAAAACGATCGCGACATGAAGCGGTCAAGCAGCGAGATGCCTTCGCGGCCGGCCCGCACCGCCCAGATGATTCTGTTGCCCTGCCGCCACAGTTCGAGCATTTTCGGAATCAGCTCCGGAGGGTCCTGCAGGTCGGCGGCCATGAAGACCGCGCAGTCGCCGCGGGAGTGTTCCAGGCCCGCAAGAACGGCGATATGGCTGCCGCTGTTGCGCGAAAGCCGGAGAAAGCGAAACCCGGGATAAGCCGCGCATACTTCTCTCAGTACGTCGCGCGAATCGTCCGACGAATGATCGTCGACCAGGACAACTTCCCAGGAAACGTCCAAACCCTGGAGACAATCGGCCAGCCGCCGCGCAAGAACGCGAATACCGTCGCCTTCGTTGTATACGGGGATCACGACGGCGAGAATGACGCCCTGCTCCGGCGCGCTCATGGTCTTTCAGCTTCCGCGTGTTGTCACGCTGTCAGGCCGCCATCCACGACGAAGACCTGGCCGGTGATGAAACTGGACTGATCCGAACACAGGAACACCAGCAGTGGGCAGACATCACTGGTTTCTCCGAGCCGCCCGAGCGGCGTTCTCCTGACGATCTGCCCCATCTGCGCCTCATCCAAGCCATGAGTCATCTCGGTGCGCATGTAGCCAGGCGCAATGGAGTTGACCAGGATACCACGCGAGCCCAGTTCACGGGCCAGGCTTCGCGTGATGGCATCCAGGCCGGCCTTGGTCGCAGCATAAACCGACAGGCCGCGGTAGCCGGTAATTCCGATAATCGAAGAGATATTGATGATTCTCCCTCGACGCTCCAGCAGCATATGACGAACGCAGTACTTGGTGAGCCTGATTGACGACTTGAGATTCACATCGATCACTTCATCGATATTCTCTTCCGAAAATATGGCCAGGATTCCATCCCGCGCAATGCCGGCGTTGTTGACGAGGATGTCGATCCGGCCGATAGGCCGCTTGGCTGTATCTACGAAAGACTTCAAGGACTCGGGATTTCGCGTATCGACACTCTCGTAAAGGAAGCGCTCTTTCAGTTCCGGAGCGGATTGCAGCTCGCGGATAAACTCGGTGGGGCTGCGGCTGAAGGTTGCCACGCGGTGTCCCGCGTCGAGCAGCGCGCCGACAAAACCCTTTCCCAGGCCGCGACTGCCGCCGCTTACGATCACCACCCGCGATTCCATGAGCCTATTCCTCCGCTCCCCGCCGCAGGATCTTTTCGTTGGCGCGCGCGAGGTCCGACACAAATTGTATGATCCGCGGCTGCTTGTAACGATCGAGCGTCCGGGTGCAGCGGGCCCGGATCTCTCGCTCGACTTCGCCAGGAGACGCTCCCTCTTCCAGTTGAACGTCGACCGCGACCAGGCTGCCAGTGACGGGATTCTTCTTCCCGTAGGCGCGGACGAAGCGAACGCCGGCGGTTCCCTGCACCACCGATTCAACCTCCAACGGATGCACCTTCACCCCTCCAACATTGATGATCTCCGACTTGCGCCCCAGGAAGCGAACGCGGTCTCCTTCGATCGCCACCATGTCTCCGGTGGGCTGCCAACCCGCCGGTTCGCCGGACTCGCCGCCGGTATAGCGCAGCATCGCGTAAGGCGACCGCACGTACAACTCGTCGCCGATGATCTTGAGTTGGATTTCACGGCTGTGGTTTTCAAGCAGGGAGACCGGGAAACCCGGCTTTCCGTCATTCACCGAGAAACAGGAACCGAACTCGGTGGTGGCATAGACTTGCGTAATCGCGGCAGCGGGAAAAGCCCGTGCGAGCGCGTCGAGCAGAGGGCCGTCAGCGGCCTCACCGCCCAGAGTGATCTGCTGGATGCAGAGGTTGCCGAAATCGAGGTGACCCATCTGGCCGAGGAATACGCGCCAGAAGGTTGGCGTTGCAGACACGTGGGTCACGCGACCCTGATCCATGGCGGCAGCCACGTCGCGCGGCTCGCGCGAGCGCGGGATTACCAGCGTGGCGCGGTTGCACAGGACGTGAATCAGCACCTGGTACCCGGCGAAATGGTTCAGGTTGTACAACAGCAGCCAGCGGCTGGCTTCATGCCCGGTTTTAACTTTGATCTGTTTCACAAGCCGCTCCCAGGAGTAGACTGCACCCTTGGGGCGGCCAGTGGTACCCGTGGTCAGGATCACTACACGGCTGGCCAAATGAAGCGAGGGGCCTCCATATTCCCCTGCTTCCGGAGAATCCAGCTCCCGGAAGAGAACCTGCCGGCCCGCGAAACCCTGGATCGTTTCGGCCGTGACCAGATCGCTCATTCCGGCCGTCTCCGCCGCGGACCGCAATTCTTCCGCGCCATAGCGTCGATTGACGACCGCCACCTGCGCGCCGGCCAGGTTGGCGGCCAGCAGCAGGCAGATGAGCTCAGCAGAATCGTCCAGATATACCAGAAACCGCGTGATGCCGCGGTTTACCAGGTGGCCGGCGGTGCAGCGCGCTCGCGCCACCATGTCGCCGTAGTTGCAGACGCCGCCAGCCTCGATGACGAAAGGCTTCGCCGGGTTGCCTCCGGCCATCTCCTGCACCAGTTGATAGATCACGGCGCTGTGCTTCGCTCGTAGTAGACCAGGGTCTCGGCCAAGGTTCTGGGGAAAGTTCCTCGGGAGTAAGGATCGTGCCCGAACTCCTCCTCGAGCAGCACCGAGAACTCTGCCGTATCGAGAGAATCCAGCCCGACGCCGCCGCGATACAAGTCCGCCTCGTCGGGGACGGTAGTTACAACGACACCCTTGCGTTCCGCAATATCCGCAATAATGGCGACGATTCGATCGCGAGTTGATCTCATGATTTGGTTTCCGTGTGAACGGCTGCGATTGCGGACGGCGGGGGCGGCTCTTCGGATCCTCCGTAGTAGCCACGCCGGATCTCGGCAGGCATTCGCTGCTCCGGCGGAACGAGTCCCGCATTTCTGATCGGATATCCCATGACGACGGTCAAGTTGGGTACGTCACGATTCACCACGCTGCCCGGTCCGACGATGGCCTCGTAACCAATTTCGACGCGCGGCATGACGATGACGCCGGCGGCGATCATGGCGCCAAATCGAACGATGCCGCCCTGCTCGGAACTGTTCAAGTGGGGGCGCGCGTATCCCATCGGGTTGCCGTTGGCGAAGACAGTCATCGGTGCGACGAATACGTAATCTTCGATCAGCAGACGCGCACACAATTGCACCTGGGAATGGACCGCCACGTGACTCCCGATCGAGTTGTATCCCTCCGAATCGGTCATGGTTCCGATCGATGTGTGATGCCCGATTCGCGTCTGCTCGCGGAGCAGGACCATGTGGTTGATCCAGCAGTGCTCGCCTACCACAACGCTCTGATAGACCACAGCTCCGGTTCGGACCAGCGTATTTTCGCCCAGCAGAGTGGGCGTGACCTCGCGGTATCCATCCAGTTTGTGCGTGAATCCACCGGTTAGCGTCCGGTAGCCGATGACGCAATTCTCTTCCACTCGCACGCCGCCGCCTAGCCTGCAGTTGCGCAAGGTCACGCGGTCGCCGATCTCGACGTCGTCGGCGATTTCGACATTTTCATGGACCACAACGTCGCGGCCGAAGCGGACATTTCTGCCGATGCGCGCCTGGGAATGAATGCCGGCGGATCGCACGAACGGGTCCGCCGGCTGCGGCTTCAAGCCGTATTCGGACTCCAGGAATCCACGCAGTTCTTCTTGAGTCATCCCAATCCTTTTGGATTCCATGAAACACGCGATCGGCCTGCGGCCCGGCCGGAGCCGCCGGCTCGATTCAGCAGGCGATCACGAGACCCAGAATCTGTCTGTCTCAATATAGTAACGAAACTCGGGGAGTGACCGCTGCAATAAAATCCTGCCTGTCTGCCAGCATAGTAGGCGAGAATATCTCGCTACTGCTTGCTCCTGGCCAGAAAACCGATTGCGCCGGAGTACTCAATCGGCAGATCGAGCCCCAGTTCAAACAGGCCCCGCAATTGGGCGTCGTCGCAATGCACCAGCAGACTATTGGGG
>JBOGMR010000098.1:0-11047 GCA_050746825.1 Bryobacteraceae bacterium
TGGCATACGCAAACAGTAACGGCGTCGTGTTTAGCTGTCCATGCCCAAATCTATGCCCAGCCTGGCCGTCGCCGTTTCGTTCGTGCTGCTAGAATTGTCAGACGGGCCATTCAAAATCCGTCCATGAGCAAGATTTCTTCGCGCGCCATCAATGTGGCTAAATTGCTGTTGGCGGCGGCGCTCATCTCCTGGATGATCGGGAGCGGAAAGCTGAACCTCGCTCAGGTTGCAGGCGCGGCCACGCATTGGCCGGAACTGCTGTTGATGGCGGCGATCGTTTTCGGACAACTGGCTCTCACGGCGTGGCGTTGGAATGTCCTGCTCGAGGCTCAAGGTGTCAGGCTCACGTTGCGCGAGGCGTTTTCTCTTACGATGATCGGGGTGCTGTTCAACGTGGTGATCCCCAGCAGCGTGGGCGGGGATGTCATCAAAGGGTACTACATCAGCCGGCGAACCGGCGATCGCACGCCGCATGCGCTCGCTACCATCTTTATGGACCGAATCATCGGGCTGCTGGGCCTGGTGGTGCTGGCGGCGGGCGCGGCACTGGCTACGTTCGGGATCATTCGCGGCAACCGCCCGCTCGAGTTGCTCTGCCTGTTTGCGATCGCGGCGGCGGTGTGCGGGGTCGTCGGACTCGCTGCGGTAGTGGTGGCCGGAGGGCGGATCCCGGCCCTGGAGAGGCGGCGGGAGCATCGCATCTTCGGCTTGATTGCCCAAGCGGCGGGAACACTCGCCGATTATCGCCGGAGCCCCGGTGTGCTGGCCATCACGATGGCCAGCAGCATCCTCAATCATGCGCTGGCGTGCGTGGTGTTCTACTTGTCGGCGCGCGCTCTGGATGCGCCGCCGATCGCGTTCGGGTACTTCATGCTGGTCGTGCCGCTCGGAATGATGACCACCGCCGTACCGCTCTCACCGGCCGGCGTCGGCGTCGGGCAGGCCGCATTCTTCACGTTGTTCCAACTGGTGCCGGGCGCCAGCGCGGCGCTCGGCGCGAGCATCTTCACGGTCTTCCAGTGCGTGCAGATTCTGGTTTATCTGACTGGATTCTATTTCTATCTTTCGTACAAGCACGCGGCGGCTATCGACGTTCCCGTCCGCACAGCCACCTGAAAACACATGCCGCTGCTGTCGATCCTGATGCCTCTCTACAACGAGGAAGAATTCATCCGGCCGATTCTCGACCGTGTGCTTTTGGCGCCGCTGCCCGAGGGTGTCGAGCGCGAGATCATCGTGGTCGATGATGGCTCCTCGGACGGCTCGGCCGAGATCGTGGAGCGCATGCAGGCGGCGCATCCCGGCGTTATCCGCTTTTACCGGCACACGCGCAACCAAGGCAAAGGAGCCGCCATCCGGACCGCAATCGGATACGCGCGTGGAGACTTCAGCCTCATCCAGGATGCCGACCTCGAGTATGATCCGCAGGAATATCCGCACCTGCTGCGGCCGCTGCTGGCGGGCAAGGCCGACGCCGTCTACGGTTCGCGCTTCATGATCGTGGGCGAGCGTCGCGTGCTGTATTTTTGGCATTCGATCGCCAACCGCATGCTCACGCTGCTGTGTAATGTCGTCTCCGATCTGAACCTGACGGATATGGAGACGGGCTACAAGGCCTTTCGCACCACGTTGCTGCAGAGTATTCCGATTCGCAGCGAGCGATTCGGAATCGAGCCCGAAATCACGATCAAACTGGCCAAGCGCCAGGCGCGCGTCTACGAAGCGCCGATCAGCTACTACGGGCGTACCTACGAAGAAGGGAAGAAGATCGGGTTCAAGGACGCGGTCGAAGCGGTGTGGGTGATTCTCCGGTTCGCCGTGAGCAAGGACATCTATAAGGACTCCGGGCCCGAAACGTTGCACGCACTGGCTTCCGCGCCGCGTTTCAACCGGTGGCTCGCGGATACGGTCCGCCCGTATGTAGGCGAGCGCGTGCTGGAAATCGGCGCTGGGATCGGCAACTTGACCTATGCGCTTGCGCCTCGCCGGAAGTGTTACATCGCGACAGATGTCGACGGCGAACACCTGGCGCGACTCGGATCGCGCTTCCAGCATCGGCCCAACCTCGCAGTGCGGCGATGCGATGTGGAAGTCCCGGCGGATTTCGTGGGCCTGGAAGAATCGGTCGATTCGGTAGTGTGCCTCAATGTGCTCGAGCACGTTGAGGACGATATGCAAGGGCTGCGGAACATTCACACAGCGCTCAAGCCCGGCGGTCGCGCGATCATCCTGGTGCCGCACGGCCAGGAAATATTCGGCTCGCTCGACGTAGCGCTGGGCCACCATCGGCGGTACTCGCGCGAGGAGCTGCAGTCGAAAGTCGAGCGCGCCGGCTTCCGGCTTGAAAAAATCCTCGACTTCAACCGCATCTCGCGTCCGCCGTGGTACGTCAGCGGCAGGCTGCTGAAGCGCACCACGCTCAGCCCGGCACAGATGAAACTGTTCGACCGCTTCGTGTGGCTGTGGAGAAAAGTGGACGATGCGCTGCCGTGGCCGCCGGTGTCGATTATTGCCGTGGCCGTGAAGTAGCCTCTCGATTACTACCGCGGTTTCGGAAATCGCGGGGAATCGGCTGAGCCGGGTGTCGTCCAGTCGCCAGTGACGGGCAAATCGCCGGGCGCCCCGAAATTGGCGATGAAGCGATCGCCACCGTCGACGGCGCCGCTGTCGTTGATGTCCAGCGTCCAGGCGCCGTCGCGAAAAACGCCGGGCTTAATCTTCCCCGATCCGTTCCAGTCGCCGGTGACCGGGCGGTCGCCAGGCGCACCGAAGAAGATCACGCGGTCGGCGCCGTCGAAACCGCCGCTATTGTTCGAGTCGAGGAACCAGACGCCGCCGCGGAAGACACCGGCTTTCGCGACGCCCGTGCCGCCGCTCCAATCGCCGGCCACGGGAAGGTCGCCGGTAGCGCCGAAGTTCGGAATAAAGCGGTCGCCGGCGTCGAAAAAGCCGTTGCCGTTGGTATCGAGGAACCATTGGCCGGCGCGGAAGACGCCGATCTTCGTCGCACCCGATCCGGTCCAGTCGCCCACCACGGGCAGATCGCCGGGCGCGCCGAAACTCTCGATGAACAGGTCGGGGCCCGAACCGTCCCATTGCCCGTTGCCGTTCACGTCGAGGAACCATTGGCCGCCGCGAAACACGCCGGCATGAATACCGCCGGAGCCATTCCAATCGCCGGCTACGGGCGCATCACCCGGCGCGCCAAAATTCGTGAGGAAGCGGTCGATGGCGATGCCGTCGTAAGTGCCGCTGTTGTTGACATCGAGAAACCAGTTGCCGCCGCGCATCACCCCGAGGCGCGAGATGCGCCCTGGAGCGGCCTTGAGCCACGAACCGACGACAGGCACATCGCCCACCGTGCCGAAATTCGGAACAAAACGATCGCCGGCTTCGAGCGCGCCGTTGCCGTTCGTGTCGAGGAACCAACTGCCGTTGCTGTAAACACCGATCTTCGACGTACCGGAGCCGTTCCAATCGCCCGCCACGGGAATGTCCGCCGGGGTTCCGAAGCCGGAGAACACACGATCGGCTTGTGGCCCATCCCAGGCCCCGTTCCCGTTCAGGTCGAGGAACCAGACGCCCGCGCGATAGACGCCGGCCTTGAGCGTCCCCGACCCGGTCCAGTCACCGACGACCGGGAGATCGCCCGCGGCGCCGAAGTTTTCGTAGTAGCGATCGACCGTTGGCCCGTCCCACCGATCGTTGCCGTTCATGTCGAAGAACCACTGGCCGCGGCGAAAGACGCCCACCTTGATGGAGCCCGAGTTGTTCCAGTCGCCGGCGACGGGCAGGTCGCCGAAGGCGCCGAAGTTGGCGACGGTGCGGTCTCCGGTGTCGATGACGCCGTTGTCATTGGTGTCGAGGAACCACACGCCGTTGCGGAAGACACCTATCTTCGAGTTGCCTGAGCCGGTCCAGTCGCCCGCCACAGGCCGATCCCCAGCTTGGCCGAAGTAGCTCTGGCGATCGAGATTCGAGCCCTCGTAAGCGCCGGTGATATTGACATCCAGGAACCACTGGCCCGCGCGGAACACGCCGA
Source organism: Bryobacteraceae bacterium (assembly GCA_050746825.1). Lineage (GTDB taxonomy): Bacteria > Acidobacteriota > Terriglobia > Bryobacterales > Bryobacteraceae > JBOGMR01. The sequence continues at coordinate 4,043 of JBOGMR010000098.1, forward strand.
TACTGAGGCCTGCCGGGGACGGCGCGAGATCCAGACGGAGCGTGTACCCGCCGGTCTCCTGCTGTGAGTGACTGGTGACTTCGATGGTGTAGACGCCGGCATTGGTGAGGCGCAGGAATCCGCTGGACGAAGGAATGCGCGCGTTGGCGCCGCCGCCGCCGTCATCGTTCTCAGCGATCAAGACGCCGCCCGGCCCGGTCACATACAGATACGAATCGAATTCGGTGGACGTGAGTCTGATTGCGATCTGCTGCCCTGCCCCGGCGGTGAATGTGAAGTGGTCCGCGTGGGAGGTGGGGCGGTACGGCGAGAGGCAATCAGCAGGTGAGAGAGCGCCGGTGAGTTCCTGGCCGAACGCGATGGTTCCCGATGGACACGAGAACTGCGCGACGACCGGGTTCGCCGGCCCTGACAGGATTATGAGGCAGGCAAGCGGTCTCATTGGTTTTCTATCATACCCGGTCTTGCCGATCGCTACATATGCGATCGGGACCGAAGGGAGCCGCGGCAGCGTGATATTATTTTCGCTTCATCCGGACAACCGCCGTTCCCAAGTGGGGTTAGGTCGAATATGATGTCAACTATGAGAAGGATACTTGTTGGACTCGTGGCTCTCACGACGCTCGCCGCGGACGTTCGTGTCAACCTCCGGCTCGGCGCCGGCCATCCGATTCGCCGCCCTCGGACCGTGGTGGTGCATCGCGCTCCCCTTGCCGTCAGCCGGACAGTGGTTTACGCGGCTCCGGTCGTCTGGACGCGTGCCGTTGTTGCGCCGCCGTCCCGCAATCGTGTGGTCTGGGAGGACACCGAAACACTGAATCGCCGGGAAGACTGGGTGGATGCGCTGCTGCCCGTCAACAACACGGGCGACGCATTGCTCCTCCGCGTCGAGGGCCGCGTCCAAATTGATTTCGCGGAGGTGCATTTCCGCAACGGTCAGGTGCAGGTGGTCGATTTCAATGAAGTCGAAGTGAGCAACGGGACAAGCCGGCTGCACGACTTTGCCGGCGGCCGCTATGTGGAGAACGTCCGAATCGTGGCGCGCGCACGTTCGCCGCGGGCCAAACTGACGGTGCTGATGCGGAAATAGCCGGGCGGCACAACTCACCATGCGGTGACTGCGGAAGCGAGAAGCAGCGGGAGTTCGGCAGCAGGGCGTCAACCAGGCGGGGGACGATGTTGGTGTGAAACGGACTGCTATCCGTATCCCGGTGTGCACGGGCCCGCGCCATCGATTCCAGGCGCACAATGCCGCCACGTAAGGAGCGGAACAGCGGATTCCTTGAAGCGGCTCATCGAAGTCATGCTACGCGTTGGCGTACGGGCGTGCGCGAAGGATCGTGTAGCATTTGATCAGCTCGTCGATGCCCATTTCCAGGCTATGTTCCGGCCGAAAGCCCGTGCGCTCGATTTTTTCGTTGGAGACGATGTAATCGCGCTTGTCTGGATCTTCGGCGATGGCGGCCTCAAGATAGACGAATCCGGGAAGGCGCGTCTTGATCTTTGCACAGAGCTCGAGCTTAGACAGATTGGCATCGCTCAACCCGACGTTGTAGGGCTGGTCCTTCATCCGGTCGAAGTTATCGAGCGCGTGGAGAAAGGCGCGCGCCACGTCGCGGATGTGGATGTAATTGCGTTTGAAGTGGCCCTCGAAGACCACCAGAAAATGGTCGGTCACCGCGCGGTAGACGAAGTCATTGACGAGCAGGTCGAGGCGCATGCGCGGGGAGACGCCGAAGACGGTGGCCAGGCGCAGCGAAATGCTGTTACCGGAGTCGAGAATGGCGCGCTCGGCGTCGACCTTGGTGGCGCCATAGAGCGAGATCGGCCGCAGCGGCGACTCCTCTGTGCAGAATTTGTCCTTCTCACCGATGCCGTAGCCGCTGTTGGTGCACGGCGAGAGGACGCGCTGAGCCGGCGAGCGGACCGATAGCAGGAGCCTGATGGCGTCGAGGTTCGTGGAGACGGCGGCGGTGGAGTCGGCCTTACACGCCGGCGCGCCAACGATGGCTGCGAGCGGAATGATTACGTCCGCGCTCGCCAGGGCGCGCTCGAGCGTGGCCTTATCGCGCGAGTCGCCGCGCTCGACCGAAAACTGCGGATGCGCGCAACAGTCGAGCAGGCTGTCTTGCCGGTGGAGGAAGCTGTCGAGCACCGCCACGGAGTAGCCGCGAGCAAGCAGCGCGGGAACGAGCACCGAGCCGATGTATCCGGCGCCGCCGGTTACCAGGATTCTGGTCATGGGAACCGACCATTATAGGATATGCGCCGCGCTGATCCAGCTCCGGCTTGAAGGTCTCTTTGCGCGCCCGCCGCTGCCGTCCCCGAACAAGTCCTCCGATTCGCCGTAACGAGCCGGCGAGTACTCGCCACGGCAACCTGTCCGGTGGCCCGGCCGGGCGGGCGCGCAAGCCTTCACTCGGTAACGCGTAGTTTCTGCCGTTCAGGGATCACGGCTGTGATAAAATTCGCCCGGGAAACTATGAACCCTTCGAAGATCTCCCTGACACGCCGCCAATTCGCGGGCGGCGCAGCGTTGCTGCCGGCGGCCGCGGCGCAGTCTCCGCCGCCGCCGGGCTGGTTCGACCGCCCCATGCGGTGGGCCCAATTGACGCTGGTCGAGAACGATCCGGGCCGCTACGATCCCAAATTCTGGCTGGACTATTTCCGCCGCATCCACGCCGACGCCGCGTGCCTGAGCGCCGGCGGCTGCGTCGCTTATTATCCGAGCCGTGTCCCGTTGCATTATCGATCCAAATGGATGCGCGACACCGATCCGCTGGGCGAGCTGGTCACAGGGTGCCGCAAGATGAACATGGTCGTGATCGCGCGGACCGATCCGCACGCGGTGCATCAGGACGTTCATGACGCGCACCCGGACTGGATCGCGGTCGACGCGGCCGGCCGCAAGCGGCGCCACTGGGCGCAGCCGGAACTGTGGGTCACCTGTGCGCTTGGTCCGTACAATCTTGAGTTCCTCACCGAAGTGCATCGCGAGATCATGCAGCTCTACAAGCCCGACGGCATCTTCACGAATCGCTGGGCCGGCTCGGGCATGTGTTACTGCGAACACTGCCGGCGGAATTTCCGCAGCGCGCACGGGATGGACCTGCCGCGCACGTCCAATCCACGAGACCCGGCGCGCCGCAATTACGTCCTCTGGCGCCAGCAGCGTCTTTTCGATCTGTGGCGCCTGTGGGACGGCGAGATCCGGAAGATCAGCCCGGGCGCGCGGTACATCGCCAACGCCGGCGGCGGCGCGATGAGCGAGCTCGATATGAAGACTGTCGGCGAGATGGCGCCCACGCTGTTTGCCGACCGCCAGGCGCGCCGCGGTCTCCAGCCTCCCTGGTCGAACGGCAAGAACGGCAAGGAATATCGCGCGACGCTCGGGCGCAAGGCCATCGTCGGCATCTTTTCGGTAGGCGTCGAAGAGCCGTACCGTTGGAAGGATTCGGTGCAAACCGCCGCCGAGATTCGTTTGTGGGTGGCCGAGGGCGCTGCCAACGGCCTGCGTCCCTGGTTCACCAAGTTCGGCGGATTCCTGCATGATGAGCGCTGGCTCAAGCCGGTCGAAGAGATCTACGGCTGGCATCACCGCAATGAAAAATACCTGCGCAACGAGGAGCCGCTGGCGCGCGTGGGTATGGTGTACTCGCAGCAAACCGCGACGTTTTACGGCGGCGAGCAGGCGCGGTCGAAGGTCGAGGATCATACGCTCGGCTTCTATCACGCGCTCATCGAGGCCCGCATTCCGTTCGAGATGGTGCACGACCGTCTGCTCGACGGCGCGCATATCGATCGCTTCAAGACGCTCGTGCTTCCGAACATCGCCGCGCTCTCCGAGGCGCAGTGCCGGCAGCTTGAGGAATATGTGCGACGCGGCGGCAGCATCGTGGCGACGCACGAGACATCGCTCTACGACGAGTGGGGTGCGGCGCGCCCTGACTTCGGTCTCGCGTCGTTATTCGGCGCGCGGTACAAAGGACGAGTCGAAGGCCCGATGCAGAATTCGTATCTGCGCCTCGATCATCCTCACCCGCTTCTGCGCGGCCTCGAAGACGCGCGCCGGATCATTAACGGTGCGCGGAGAGTCGATTGCGAGGCCGCATCGCCGCTCGCCGCGCGCCCTCTGACGCTGATCCCTTCGTATCCGGACCTGCCGATGGAGGAGGTCTATCCGCGCGTCGAAAAAACAGATATCCCCGAAGTTTTCCTGCGGGAGTCCGGCCGCGGACGCGTCGTGTACTTTCCCTGGGACATCGACCGGACGTTCTGGGAAGTCATGGCTGTCGACCATCTGAAGCTGCTCGGCAACGCCGTGGATTGGGCGTCCAACGAAGATCAGCCCGTCACCGTCACCGGCGCCGGCGTGCTCGACGTCACCATCTGGCGCCAGAAGGAATCGGTGACCGTACACCTGGTGAACCTGACGAATCCGATGATGATGAAGGGCCCGTACCGCGAGGCGATTCCGCTCGGCGAGCAGCGCGTCCGGCTGAGGCTGCCGCCGGGGAGGAAGGCGCGCCGCGTGCAGTTTCTCGTAAGTGGTGCGCCGGCGCGCTTCCAGGAATCGGCGGGCGTGGTGTCGCTGGTGGCGCCCGTAATTGGAATTCATGAAGTGATCGCCGTCGATCTGGCGTGAAACCCGGCCAAGCGAGCCAATCAATACTTCAGTTCAATGCGCACTGCGTGCGTCGGCGTCTTGCCGATATTTCGCACCTCATGCACCACAGCGTCGCTCCACGTCACCGCGCCGAATCTGCGATCCCCGCGGGAGACCTTTCCGTCCGGCAAGGTCTTCTGCTCGACAGTGTAATCGGCCAGGTACACGGTGACTCCGCGCGGGTGTTTGTGTTTGGGTTCGACACCGCCCACAGGCACCTTCGCCTGGATCACTCGCAGGAATTTGTTCTCGAACATGAGCTTGTGGGTGTCCGGCGCGATCTTCACCGGGTCCAATTCCTCTTGAGACGACGCAGGACGGCACAGCCAAATCGCGGCGCAGACCAAGCCGCCCGCGACCAGCAGTCGCTTCTTCATTTCGAAATCTCCTTGGGAAGATTCTACAGCACGGGGCCGATCCGCCACGGCACGAACTCTTTGTGCCCCAGCCGTTCCGCGCACGTGCGCTGCTCGCCGGACGCGACGCGCAGCATCATGTCGAAAATCTCCTGTCCCACCTGCTCGATGGTCTTCTCGCCGTCGGCGATCGCGCCGCCGTTGATGTCCATGTTGTCGCGCATCCGGCGGTAGGTCATGCCGTTGGTGGCGATCTTGATCACTGGAATCGATGGGAATCCGATCGCGCTGCCGCGCCCCGTGGTGAACGCAATCAGGTTGCAGCCGCCCGCGGCCAAGCCGGTCAGCGACACCGGATCGTATCCGGGCGTGTTCATGAATACGAACCCCGGCGAGTCGATACGCTCGGCATAATCCACCACATCCATCAATGGCGAAGTGCCGGCCTTGGCGACCGCGCCCAGAGACTTCTCCAGAATGTTGCTCAGCCCGCCCTCTTTGTTCCCGGGCGACGGGTTGTCGTCGAAGCTGCCGCCGAATCGCGTCAGGTACTGCTTGTAGCCTTTCACGAATCCAAGCAGCTTCTCGGCCACCGCCCGATTCCGCGCGCGCCTCACCAGCAGATGCTCCGCGCCGAAGATCTCGGTGGTCTCGGCCAGCACCGCCGTGCCGCCGATCTCGGCCAGCATGTCGGAGCAAACGCCGAGCGCGGGATTTGCCGTGATGCCCGAAAATGAATCCGAGCCCCCGCAGTTGAGCCCGAGAATGATCTTGGACGCCGGAGCTTCGCGTCGCGTCTCCGCCGACGCGCCCTCCATCAACCCGGCGATCTCGCGCCGCGCGGCTGCGAGCGCGCCCGTCGTGCCACCGCTCGCCTGCAGCGTCATGCCGACCAGCCGCGTCGACCGCGGGGCATTCGGGCCGAGGTAGTGATCGATCTGATTCACCTCGCAGCCCAGCCCCAAAATCACCGCAGCCGCAACATTGGGATGCGCCAGCACGCCGGCCAGCGTGCGTCGGAGCTGCTCGGTGTCCGGCCCGATCGTGTGCCCGCAACCCTCGCCATGCGGAAACGCCACCACGCCGTCGACGTTGGGAGGCAGCTTCCCGCCGTCGTAACTTTGAGCGATCAGTTCCGCCGTGTGCGCCGCACAGTTGCTGGCCGCGACCACGGCGATGTAGTTGCGCGTGCCCACTCGCCCGTCCTCGCGGACATAACCCAGAAAACTTGGCCCTTTGGAGGGCGCCGGAATCGGCGTGTCGCCGGAGGGATATTCGTATTCGAACTCCAGTTCCTCAAACGCCAGGTTGTGCGTGTGGATGTGATGGCCGGTTTCGATCGCTTGCCTGGCGCGGCCGATCACCTGCCCGTAACGCCGCACGACCTCGCCGGGACGAATGGGCTTCAGCGCGATCTTGTGTCCCGCGGGCACGGGCTCGGCGACCTTCACCGCGATGCCGTCGATGCGCAGTTGAAGTCCGGGCGAAAGCGGAACTCTCGCCACCGCGATATTATCCGCGGCGTTCAAATGGATCGCCGAGTTCTCGGCGGTGGGAAGGTTGACGATGTCGGTTAACTGCATGGGAAGATGACTACCTCAGGAGCACAGTTTCGGTGAGTTGTTCGGCAAGATGCACGTGAAGCCTGACGCCCTCGGGATGCACCCAGAGACCGGCGCCGTCGGGTGGCGCCGGGATGTCGCCCGGTCCATCCACCACCACGAGCCGGGCAGTCTCCACGCCGTCGATAAGCTTGCCGACGTGAATGTGCGCGTGGCACTGCGTGCGGGTCTCGTCGCCGTTGACCGCCAGACCCCACTTGTCGCCAAACAATTCTTTGCCTTTTTGTATCGCCGCAGTCCATAACGCGCGGCGCGCTTCCGCGGACATGCCGGCCAGCGAATGCTGGCGCGGGCCGTGTGTACGGGGCAGCACCAGCCAGCGGTTGGGCTTGCGCGGGTTGATGTCCTTCAGCACAAACAC
>JBOGMR010000099.1:0-2704 GCA_050746825.1 Bryobacteraceae bacterium
GCCTGTAAGTGTCTGCCGCACGAAGGAAATCTTCGGAAAAACGGGCAGCCGGACAGTCCCGCTTCTGAAAGAATCGTTCTAGTACTTTTAGTCTCGGATCGCTGTGATACTCTGACGGTGGTACGACTGAGTTGGTCGCTGGAGTAGGTAGTGTTACGACTCCGGCCACCATCATCAGCCCACCAGACAGTATCTTCCTCATTATTTCACCTCGCTTGTAGAAACAATAATCTCCCAAAACAGAAGGAAACAGTGGCCGGAAAAAATGCCGTACAGAGAGCTGGAACGTACCGTTACTGCGGTACCGGGAGCGGCATCAGAGAGCTTAACTACCCGGTGATTATATCACAATTCGTCAGGAATGCACCAGCAAAATTACCTGGGCGAAGATGAGGCGAATCTCCGGAAGAAGCTCTCCCGGCTCCACTCCGGAGTGCGTGGATTGTTCGCGACGTCCTCAACTAACAGCCGGATCAGATGATTGAACCGCGCGGCAGCTTCCAGATCGACGGGCTGCGCCGTGTCGTCGGAGGGCGCGTGGTAGCGCTCCGCGATCCAGCGGCGCGCCGTCGCTTCTTCCGGCGAGCCTTTCTCATAGCCGAGCTTAAAGGCGAGCGACGGGATGCCGCGGCGAATGAAGCTGTACTGATCGCTGCGGATGAACCGGTTGCGCCGCGGCTCCGGGTCGGGCTCGACCTCGACGCCGAGCGGCGCGGCAACGGCGCGAACGCGGTCGCCGAGGCCGGATTCTTCCAGGCCCATCACCGTGAGGCGCCGCAGCGCGAACAGCGGTAGGAACATGTCGAGGTTGAGGCACGCGATGAGACTTGTGCCGGATTGTTGCGCGAAATATTGCGAACCGAGCAGGCCCTTTTCTTCCGCGGTCACCGCGACGAAAACCACGGACCGGCGAAGCGGCTTCCGGTCGAGGTGCATCGAGGCCGCGATTTCGATCAGCGAGGCGGCGCCGGAGGCGTTGTCCATCGCACCGTTGTAGATGTCGTCGCCGCCGATCGCGCGTCCGCGCCCTAAGTGATCGAGGTGAGCGGAGATCACAACCGCCTGCTTCGAAAGAGCGGCATCGGAGCCCGGCAGAACGCCCGCGACATTCTCCGAAAGCTCCTCGCTGCGTTCCACCGCCGCCGTCGCCTCCAGCGACGCAGGCAACGGGAATCTCGGCAGAGGCTTACGCTCGTTGGCGAGCGCCAGTAATTCGGGGAACTGTTGTGGCGCGCCCTCGAAGAGCATGACGGCGCGCGCCGGATTAAACGTAACCGAAAGCCTGCGCTCGCGCGACGCCCCTTCACGCAAAGACATCGAGGGCGCCAGCCGGTTTCCGCTGACTCGCGCCCAGGGCAGATCGCTGGTGCCGGGGTTCGCGATCGAGATCGCGCCGACAGCGCCGGCGCGAGCCAGCGCTTTGCCTCGCTCATCGGCGGACTGGTAGTGCGCGAGCACCGAGCCCGAAACCTCCGGCGGACCTCCCGAGATGTACACGGCGATCTTGCCGCGCAGATCAAGGCCGGCGAAGTCGTCGTACCGGGCCTCGGGCATCGAGAGCCCATAGCCCGCGAAGACCAGCGGCGCTCGAAGACGGCGGGGCGGATCGGCGCGCAAGCTGATGATGGCGTGCTCGCCCAGCGTGAGCGGCACGCGTCTTCCGCCGCTGCGAATCAGCGTCAAACTGGAGCGTTCTTCGGCGAGACGCCGCGCTCGCAGGCGTACCGGCTGTAGGTAACCGGACCCCGACAGCGGCTTCAAACCCGCGCGCTCGAATTCAGCGGCGACATATTCCGCCGCCTTTCGATGACCTGCGCTCGCAGTGGCGCGGCCCTCGAGACGATCGTCGGCAAGCCACACGACATGGGCCCACCATCGCTTGCCCGCATCCCCAAGTTCGGCGGCTGAGAGCCAGGAGGCAACCATCGCGGCAGCGCACACGAGGCAGAATAAGGCCCGCCTCAATTTCGGCCCTTCACTTTTTTGTATTCTTCGCGAAGCCCTTTCACCTGGCGTGCGTGGCTCTCGGCGTGAGCCGCGTATCCATCCACCAGTTCGCGCAAGGTCACCGGACCCCGCTCCGTGTGCGTGCCCGTCCGCGCGAAGGCGCTCTCCGGCAAACTCTTCAGCAGCTCATAGTTCTCCGAGCGGACCCGCCGGAATGTATCGAGCGACTGCGCGGGTTTGCGGGCGGCGTAGTCGAGGTTCGCGGTCCAGGCGTCCTGATTGAACGCCGTCAACGTGGGATTGTCCTCCGCCAATATGAACCGCAGCCGGACCGCACCCACGGTTTCCGAATCGGCCAGGTGAGCGACGATCTGCCGGATGCTCCACTTACCGGGGCCGGGACGGAAGTCCACTTCTTCGCCGGCCGCGCCGGTCAGCACGACCGCCACCAGTTCCGGGCCGCGGCGAAAACGCTCCATCAAATCGGAAAGCTCGCTCATGCTCTTAATAGTAGTCTTCGCAGCTCATGAAGTAGCCGCATCGGGGGCAAACGAGCTTGCACTGGCGCCCCGCGAGACGCTGCGCGCAGATCGGACAATACAGCATCGGCTCGTCTTCCGGCGCGGGTTCCTGAGACTCGGGAATCGTGCGCGGATTATCCATTGCCACGGCCATTATAGCGCCCGGGGAAAATCCCGGCCGTGACAGGCACGAGTGGGTACTGTCCTAAGAGTGCGTTGACGGGGAGTTGGCATCC